>JAEZGC010000244.1 GCA_023437345.1 Actinomycetes bacterium | reverse complement strand
ACGCCAGCCCGTTCGGCGCCGGCGCCATCAAGCTCGAGCGCGTCCTGGCCCGGATGGGCGACTTCCTCGACGGGGCACGGATCGAGGACCTGCCGATTCCCTTCACCGCCATCGCCACCGACCTCGGCGCCCGGCGCGAGGTCTGGTTCACGTCCGGTCCGGTGGACGTGGCGATCCGGGCGTCGGTGGCGATCCCCGGTGTGATCACCCCGATCATGGTGAACGGTCGCCTGTTGGTGGACGGGGCGCTGCTCAACCCCGTCCCGGTGGACGCGGTGACCGCGCTGAACGCAGACTTCACCCTCGCGGTCAACCTTGCGGGCTGGACGCCGCGCGACTTCCACGCCACGCCGGCCAAGACCACCTCGGAGGCGAGCCCGCCTGCGGAATGGCTGGACCACTTCCTCAAGAGCGCCGGCGGTATCTTCGAGAACGAGTGGGTGGCCTCGGTGATGGCCCGGTTCGCCAAGCCGGGCGACGCCAAGGCGGAGCCTCCACCGCCGCCGTTCGAGTCCGCCCCGCCCGGGCTCGGCATCGCGGAGATGGCCAGCCTCGCAGTCGACACGATGGGCGCCCTGATCACCCGCTACCGGCTCGCCGCCCAGCCGCCCGACCTGCTGGTGACAGTCCCCAACGAGGCCGCCAGGACCCTCGACTTCCACCGCGCCCAGGAGATGATCGACCTCGGCCGCGAGCTGACCATCAAGGCGCTGGACGAGACCTTCGGTCCCGAGGTCGCCGAACCGTCCGAACCCCACGAGCTCACCACCTGAGACACCGGGATTGCTCCGCGGGCACCGGACCACCGGGCTGTGCAGGACAGCGGCGCCCGGTCCGGTCAGTCGGTGCGCGGGGCGTCCTCGGGCGTCGGCGGCCCCGGTGGTAGCCGCAGCACCACCGAGCCGGAATCGAGGTCGAGCGGTTGCGGGCCGGATCCGCCCTTGTCCGCCTCCACGACGAGGATCTTCTCCAGGTCATCCTGCTCGCGCTTGTAGCGCAGGCCCGGGTTGAAGATCTCGAAGAAGTTGCTCACCAGTTCAGGCTACTGACGCTGCAGACGGGCCCCAAGCTGCGCGAGCCGGTGGATCGAGATGCCGTCGCGCTGCTCGGCGCCCAGGGCATGGTCGGCCGACACCATGAGCAGCGGGGCGAGCCCGGGGTCGCGGGTGTGGACCGTGATGCCGAGCCCACGGGTGGGCTGCTCGTACGGCAGTTCGTTGGCCAGCCTCCCCACCAGCGGCGGGATCGCGGCCCGGTTCGGGTGGCTCCACGAACGGGCCACCAGCTCCATCGACGGCTCGTCCAACTCGACCCACACCGACCAGACGAACACCGGCGGCTCCCCCTCCAGCACCGGAACCTGAATGTGGCCGCGGACGAAATGCCTTGTCCGGCCGGAATCGGTGAAGATACAGATGTCAGGGGTGAGCTCCGCCTCCAGGCGCTCGCCGCGCGACACCGAGACCCAGTCGTCGGGCGCGCTCGGGCCGAGTAGCCGTGCGACGTCAGCGTGGTACTGGTGGCACTCAGCGCACGGCGGGGGACTGCTGTCCCCGGTGGGGATCATGCCGCCATTCTCGCCGAGGGCGCGAAGGCGCGGGTCGGAATCAGCGAAATGGGGCGGCCACCTGGTGGCAATTCTTGCGTCTGCCGCCCGGAGCCGCCCACTGCGCACAATTCACCGGGGGTGGGGCGATGAGCAGGTCGGGACCGGCCGCTGCCGACGCTGACGCGCTGCGGGAGGCGGCGCATCACAGCCTGCTGGAAAAGGACTTCCAGACCGCGGACGCGAGCTTCGCGCGGCTGCGGGAACTGGGCGCGCTGCAGCCCGAGGACGCCAGAGAGTGGATCGCCTCGTTGCGCGCCGCCGCCGTCCCGAAGGAGCCCGAGGAACTGCGCCGGCTGGCCGACGACTTCCCCGACGACCAGGACATCGTGGAGTTCGTCGCCGCCGAGCTGTGGCAGCGGGCAGCGTCCAGTGGGGTGGTCGAGGACCCCGACCTCGCCCGGCAGGCGTGGGGCACCGCGCTGCGGATGGTCGAGCCCGGCCCGCGCAATGACGCCGAGGGCACCCGGGTGATCGGGCTGCTCAGCCGGTTCTACCGCGCCGGACGACGGGCCAGCTCACCGATCGGCAGCTACCGGGAGTTCGAGCAGGCGCTGGTCCGGTTCGCCGCCGCCGGCCCCGACTCGACACTCCTGGCCGCCGACCTGCTGGCCCCGGACAGCCCTGGCCTGGCCCTCGACCTGATAGCGCAGGTGGACGCCAGCGCCGACGCCGTGCTGGTCAGCGCGGTCGCCGCCTGCGAGCTCGACGACTTCGTCGGCGCAGTGGCCCGGTTCGACGAACTCGCCGCGGTGTGGGACCGGGACGCTCGATCCCTCGAACTGGAGGACCGCTCCCGCTGGGTGCAGGCGATGACCGAGGTCGGCAGGTTCAGCGAGGCCGACCTCGCCTGCGCCGCCACCCTCGCCGCCCTGGACGGCCGGACCTACCGCGGCGAGCTGTGGCCGCTGCCGGGGGTTGAAGCCGCCAGCCCCGACCACTGGCGCCACACCTACCACCTGCTCGCCTACCGCCTCGACTCCCAGCAGGGCCGCTACGCCTCCGGCTGGGAGCACCTGCGCGCCTCGCAGGCCGTCGACGAAACCCGGCTCGAGCCGGGGCTGCAGCGGTCGATCCTGCGCGTCCGGATGCTGCTGGTCGGACGCGACGAGGCCGAGGAGATCCTCGACCGGCTGCGCAGCCTCGACACCGGCGACCCGTACGACACCACCTACGCCGAGGCGTGCCTGTGGGTGGCCAACCAGTGGGGCCACACCGCCGACGACCTTGGCGTGGTGGCATCGCCGCGGCGCCGCCGGCAGGACGCGTGCGGCCCGCCGTCGGCGGCCCGCTACCGCGGCCAGGCCGCCGCGCGGCAGCTGCTGTCCCGCGCCGACGACACGGTCCGCCCGCGCCAGAAGCTGCGACTCGCGCTGCTCGCCGGAGATGACGACCGCGCCGGGCGAATGCTGAAAGAGGAGCCGATCGGCCCCGAGGACCCGTGGACGGTCAAGGTGCTGGCGGCGATGCTGGCACTGCGCAACGGTTTCGACCTGACCGCCCGCCGGCTGCTGGAGGAGGTGGTCCCGCACCGCCGTCACGACCTGGACATCCGGGTGCTGGACGCCCAGGCGTACCTGATCGCCGGGGAGTACAAGGCCGCGCTGCGCGAATCGATGGCGATCACCGACGCCGTAGGCGGCCACGTCCTGCCCCGCACCATCCAGGCCGAGGCCGAGTTCGAGGCGGCCCGGGCGATGGCCGAGGACGACGGCAGCACCAACTCGGTGGAGAACGTCCAGCAGCTCATGCTGGCGGTCGCCGACTACCGGCAGGTGGCCGACACCCATCGGGCCACCCGCGACTACCTGGCCAGCGGGGCGCGTCCTGACGGGGTGGGATCCGAGCCACTGACACCCCGGCTCTACACCGAGATCTGCCGCCGCGGGCTGCACGCCGCGATCCTGGCCCAGGAGAGCATGGACCGGCTCGGGCTGCGCGCCGACGCCAAGCTGATCGACGACGCCCAGGACCTGCTGCAGCACCTGCGCGGCATCACCGAGGCCTGCTGCCGCAAGCCGCGCGGCGCCGGGCTGCGCCGGCTGCTGCACCAGGTGCGTCACCTGCCCGACGCCGACGAGGCGTCCCGGTTGGCGATGCTGATGATCTCCTACCGGTGGTCGCGGTGGCGACGGTTCATCCAGAACATCATGTTCTTCGTCGTCGGCGTCATCGTGTCGGCGCTGGCGCTGTGGGGCGTCCTGCCCGGCCCTGAGTCGGACACCATCAGGGTCACCGTCCTGGCGCTCGGCGTCCTGCTGATGCTGATGCCGTTCGCCCGCAACCTCAAGGTTGGTGTCGTGGAGCTCAGCCGTGAGGTAGAAGTGGCTCCGCTGTCGGGACGGTCGAAGTCGCTGCGCACCTCGCGGCTCCTGCTGCGCTCCCACCACCTCGGCACCCTGCTGCCGCCCGCCCCGCCGGACAAGGGTCGGCGGGCCCGGCAGCGCGCCGAGGACGCCGTCGGACTGCCGGCGGGCGCCGGTATCTGACGGGGCGCGGGACTCAGCCCAGGTCGCCCAGCCGGGTGGCGGGCTCGTCCGACCGCGCCACCTCGATGGCCTGCAGGTGGCGTGAGCTCATCGGCGGCAGGGCGTCCACCGGGAAGAACCCGGCATTCCAGACCTCGTCATCGCCGGGGCCGGGCTCACCGGCCAGCCAGCGGCAGCGGAACACATGGTCGAGGTACTGGGTCTGGTCGCCGTTGGGGTAGGTGATCACCTCGGTCACCGTCAACCAGGCCAGCCGCTCCACCTCGGCGCTGACCCGGGCCTCCTCGGCGACCGCCCGCACGGCCGTGACGTGCGGGTCCTCGCCCGGGTCGACGATCCCGCTGACCGGGGTCCACGAGCCGTCGTCGGAACGCTGGACCAGCAGCACCTCCTCGCCGGAAGGGCCGGGTCGCAGCACGACGGCGGTGGCGCCGGACAGCCACAGGCGGTGGCTGCCGACCTGCTCGCGCAGCTGGATGATGAAGTCGGGTGTCGGCACCGTGCCAGCCTAGTGACCGGGCGTCAGTGGACCGCCGGCAGCCCGGCTCCGGCGTCCTGCGGCTTGGTGAGGAAGGCTGCCGCCACCAGCCCCAGCAGCCAGATCCCGCCGACCACCAGGAAGGACGCGCGCGCCCCGGCCGCCAGGGCCTGCTCGGCGGTGCCGCCGGCACCGGCCGAGACGGTGGCCATCACGGTGACGAACAGGGCAGTGCCCGCGGCGCCGGCAACCTGCTGGACGGTGCCCACGGTGGCCGAGCCGTAGCTGCGCAGCCGGTGCGGCAGGGACCCGAGCGCGGTGGTGAACAGCGGGGTGAACATGAAGGCGAGACCGAGGCTCATC
>JAEZGC010000199.1 GCA_023437345.1 Actinomycetes bacterium | reverse complement strand
AGCTCGGCCTCTCGCTCGACCGGACGGTGCACGGCGACCAGCGCTTCACCTGGACCCGGCCGCTGCGGGCCGGCGACGAAATCACCGCCACGCTGCGGATCGACCAGGTCCGGCTGCGCGGCGAGATGGCGATAGTCACAGTCTCGGTGCAGCTGGTGACGTCCGCGGGGGAGGACGTGTGCACCGCCACCTCGACCCTGGTCCACACCGCGGAGGCGGCATGACCGCCGTCGCCGTCGGGACCGAACTGCCCGGCTTCACCGTCACGTTCACCCGCGCGGACCTGGTCCGCTACGCCGGGGCGTCCACCGACTTCAACCCGATCCACTGGTCGGACACCGCCGCCGCCCGGCTCGGGCTGCCCGGGGTGATCGCCCACGGCATGCTCACGATGGGCACCGCGCTGCGCGTCGTCACCGACTGGGCCGGCGACCCCGCCCGCGTCCTGAGCTACTCGGTGCGGTTCACCCGTCCGGTGGTGGTGGACGAGACCGACGGCGGCACCGTCGCCCTCTCGGGGGTGGTGACCGGGGTGGACGGCGACGTCGCCACCGTCACCATCGAGGCGTTGCACGACGGCACCAAGGTGCTCGGCTCGGCGAAGGCCGAGGTGCGGATTGGCTGAGCCGACGCTGGCCGAACTGACGACGCTGCGGGTCGGGGGACCGGCGCGGCGGGTGCTGACGCCGTCCACGGAGGCGGAGCTGATCGAGGCCGTGGCCGGCTGCGATGCGGCCGGCGAGGCCGTCCTTGTCGTCGGCGGCGGCTCCAACCTGCTGGTCGCCGACGCCGGTTTCGACGGTGCGGTCGTGCTGACCGCGGGGGTGCGCGGGATCGAACCCGACGACGTCACCGCCTGCGGGGGAGCCTTCCTGCAGGTGGCGGCGGGGGAGCCGTGGGACGACTTCGTCGCCTCCTGCGTCGCGCAGCGCTACGTCGGCGTCGAGGCGCTGTCCGGGATTCCCGGACTGGTCGGCGCCCCCCCGGTCCAGCACGTCGGCGCCTACGGCCAGGAGGTCTCCCAGACGATCGCGCGGGTGCGGGTCTGGGACCGCCACGACCGGCAGGTCAGGACCTTCTTCAACGCCGACTGCGGCTTCGGCTACCGGACCTCGGTGTTCAAGCAGACGCCGGGCCGCTACGTGGTGCTGTCGGTCAGCTTCCAGCTGGAACTCGGGCCGCTGTCGGCCCCGATCCGGTATGGCGAGCTTGCCCGCCGGCTCGGGGTGGCGGCGGGGGAGCGGGCGCCGCTGGCCGACGTGCGGACCGCGGTGCTGGAGCTGCGGCGCGGCAAGGCGATGGTGCTCGACCCGTCCGACCACGACACCTGGAGCGCCGGCAGCTTCTTCACCAACCCGATCCTCACCGAGGCCGAGGCGGCGGTGCTGCCGGCCGACGCCCCCCTGTTCCCGGCCGATGCGGCGGGGGAGCAGGTGAAGACCAGCGCGGCCTGGCTGATCGAGCACGCCGGCTTCACCAAGGGCTACGGCACCGGCCCCGCCACGCTGTCCACCCGCCACACGCTGGCGCTGACCAACCGGGGCGGCGCGACGGCGTCCGACCTGGTCGGGCTGGCCCGCGAGGTCCGCGACGGGGTAGCGGCTGCCTTCGGCGTCCGGCTCGTCCCCGAGCCGGTGCTGGTCGGCGTCTCGCTGGACTGACGGGTCGCGGCGGTCCTTCTCGCAGCGCTTCATCCTCAGGCCTTCTCCTAGCCTGGATCTTCCCAGACCTGGTTCTCACGCCTGCACCTGGCGCCCCCTTTTCGCCTGGCTCTCCCCAGACTTGTTACACACGCCTGCACCCTGCGCCCTCTCCTCGCGCGGGCCGTGCCAGACCTGGTTGTCACGCCTGGGGCAATCGCGCAGGTTATGGAGTAGGTCTGGTTGGTGGTGACCGCAACCGGGGGCACCGGCGCTGGTTGTGGGGCGCGAGGCAAGCTCCATAACCGTCCCCGGGGCCCCGCGATTCTCGGCCCCGCCTCCCACCCTCTCCATAACCACCGCCAATGCCCCACATCGGTGCCGGCGCTGCCCTTCCGGCACCACCGGCCCGGCTGTGCGCGGACGAGTTCCGCCGCGCCCCGATGCGTGCGCCGCCTCGCCGGCACCGACGGCCGCGCTGGCCGCGCGGACGAGGCTCCGCCTGCGCGGGACAGACCGGTGACGGCGTCCGGCGATCTGGGCGCGACGGCCGTGCGGCGGCCTCCCCGGTAGGCTGGTCCGTGGCCCTCAGCAGGGCCCACCGGCGGTGATCGAGAGGAAGACTGTGAGCATTCTGGCGAGCGTCCCGCTGGCGCCGCGCGACCCCATCCTCGGCCTCACCGAGCAGTTCGTAGCGGACCCGCGGCCCGGCAAGGTCAACCTCGGCGTCGGGGTATACCTAGACGAGACCGGCAAGGTGCCCCTGCTGGAGTGCGTCAGGACCGCCGAGCAGCAACTGGCCGCCACTCCCACTCCGCGCGGCTACCTTCCGATCGACGGCCTGCCCGCCTACAACGCCGCAGTCCGAAACCTGATCTTCGCCGACAGCAAGGCCGTCGCCGACGGCCGGGTGATCACCATCGAGGCACTCGGCGGCACCGGTGCGCTGAAGATCGGCGCCGAACTGCTCAAGTCGTCAGGCGCCCGCCGGCAGGTGCTGCTGTCCGACCCGTCCTGGGAGAACCACCTCGCGCTGTTCACCCGCGCCGGCTTCGAGGTCGCCAACTACCGCTACTACGACCCCGCCCGCCGCGGCATCGATATCGACGGCATGCTGGCCGACCTGGCCGCAGCCGAGCCCGGCACCGTCGTCGTGCTGCATGCCTGCTGCCACAACCCGACCGGCTACGACCTGAGCCCCGACCAGTGGGAGCGGGTGGCCGCGACCGTCGTCGAACGCGGCCTGGTGCCGTTCCTCGACCTCGCCTACCAGGGCTTCGCCCAGGGCATCGAGCCGGACGCCGCCGTCCCGCGCCGGTTCGCCACCCTCGGCATCCCGGTCCTGGTCGCGTCCTCCTTCAGCAAGAACTTCAGCCTCTACGGCGAACGGGTCGGCTCGCTCAGCATCGTGGCCGCCGACCCGGCCGAGGCCGGCCGCGTCCTGTCGCAGGTGAAGGTCGCCGTTCGCACCACCTACTCCAACCCGCCCACCCACGGCGCTGCGATGGTCACCAAGGTGCTCGGCGACCCCGGTCTGCGCGCGATCTGGGAGGACGAACTGGCCGGGATGCGGAAGCGCGTCAAGGCGATGCGCCAGGCCCTGGTGGACGGCCTCGTCTCCCACGGCGTCGACGACATGGGGTTCATCACCGACCAGGTCGGGATGTTCAGTTACTGCGGTCTGACGGCGGCCCAGATGCAGGCGCTGCGCGAGCAGTACGGCGTCTACGGCACCGACGCAGGCCGGATCTGCGTCGCCGCGCTGAACCCCGGTAATGTCGGGGAGGTGGCGCGCGCGATCGCAGCCGTACGGTGACCCGTCCGGTTCGACTGCACTCCGCAAACCAAGTAAGATCTTCGTCTTGGTGACCCACACCTGATCCGCCATGCCCACAAGGCCGCGGGGACGGGTACGGCCACCACCCTTAGGGCAATAGCTCAATTGGCAGAGCAGCGGTCTCCAAAACCGCAGGTTGGGGGTTCAAGTCCCTCTTGCCCTGCTGGATCGGCGCCCCCGGGTGCCGTTCGCAGGACCCGGCGAGAGTGAAGGACGGCCAGCAGTGGCGGATGAGAAGGACCAGGCGAATGCCGACGTCCCGGGCGAGCCGACCCTGCGAGCTGTGGAAGTCGAAGACCTGCCGCTGACCGAAGAGGAGCAGGTAGCGATCGCCGCGGCCGGCGCCCGTCCGGTTCGCAAGAGCGCGGTGGTGGAGGCCAAGGGCCACGCCACCAGGAAGCGGTCGAGCGCCACCCGTCCGACGCAGGAGAAGCGGACGACGCCGGCGCAGTTCGTCCGCGAGAGCGTCGAGGAACTGAAGAAGGTCGTCTGGCCCACGCTGAGCCAGTGGCAGCAGTACTTCATCGTGGTGTTGGTCTTCGTGCTGTTCATCATCGCCATCGTCAGCGCCCTGGACCTGCTGTTCGGCTGGGCCCTGCTGCAGATTTTCGGATGAACCAGGAGATTTCCGACGTGACTGAAACCCCCGGCACCGGCGCCTACGAGCCGTCCGACGACTTCGAGATCGACCTCGGCCAGTTGGAGTCCAACGCCGACGAGGTCGAGCTGAACCTCGACTTCGCCGCGGACCTCGACGCCCCGACCGACGACGACATCCTGCTCCCCGGCCTGGCCGAGGACGACGAGCCCGCCGCCCCTGTCGAGGAGGAACTCGACGCCGACGACGAGGCTGTCCTTGCCGAACTGCGCGAGAACCTGCGCAAGCAGGTCGGCGACTGGTACGTCATCCACACGTACTCGGGCATGGAGAACCGGGTCAAGCAGAACCTGGACAACCGGGTGAAGACCCTCGGCATGGAGGACTACATCTTCGAGGCCGTCGTGCCCACCGAGGAGGTCACCGAGACCCGCAACGGCACCAAGAAGTCGGTCACCCGCACCGTGCTGCCCGGCTACGTCCTGGTACGGATGGAACTCACCGACGCGTCCTGGGCCGCCGTGCGGCACACTCCGTCGGTGACCGGCTTCGTCGCCCACGCCAACGCGCCGGTCCCGCTCAGCCTCGACGAGGTCGAGAAGATGCTCGCCCCGGCGGCGCTGGCCAAGGCCGCCGCTGCCGTGAGCGGGTCGCGGCCCCGCGGCCGCAAGGTGGAGATCGCCGACTTCGCGGTCGGTGACTCCGTCATGGTCGTCCAGGGCCCCTTCGCCGGCGTGCACGCGACCATCACCGAGATCAATCCGAACAGCCAGCGGCTCAAGGCGCTGGTCGAGATCCTCGGCCGGGAGACCCCGGTCGACCTGACCTTCGGCCAGATCCAGAAGGTATAGCTCCCGTTCGGACGCCGGTCGGCCAGCCAGGTCGACTGGGACACACCATCACCACAGAAGGACCCACCATGCCTCCCAAGAAGAAGGTAGCGGCGATCGTCAAGGTCGCCCTCAACGCGGGTGCGGCCACCCCGGCACCGCCGGTCGGCACCGCCCTCGGCCCGCACGGCGTGAACATCATGGAGTTCTGCAAGCGCTACAACGCCGAGACCGAGGCGATGCGCGGCACGATCATCCCGGTCGAGATCACGATCTTCGAAGACCGGACGTTCACGTTCATCACCAAGACCCCGCCGGCCGCAGAGCTGATCAAGAAGGCCGCCGGCCTGAAGAGCGGTTCCGCCAAGCCGAACAAGGACAAGGTTGGCAAGCTGACCGCCGACCAGGTCCGCGAGATCGCCACCACCAAGCTGCCCGACCTCAACGCCAACGACATCGACGCCGCGATGAAGATCGTCGCCGGCACCGCCCGTTCCATGGGCGTCACCGTCGAGGGCTGACCGAAGACAACCGGACGGCTCCGCCCCGCGGACCGTCAGTGGGAGGGCCCAGCCCGCACCACACCTGGCCCGGCGTCCACACGCGGACGCCCACCAACACAAGGAGACCAGCATGAAGCGAAGCAAGGCCTACAAGGCCGCAGCCGAGTCCATCAACGAGGACCAGCTGTACACCCCGGAGGCCGCCCTGGCGCTCGCCAAGGAAGGCGCCTCGGCCAAGTTCGACGAGACCATCGAGGTTGCGATGCGCCTCGGCGTCGATCCCCGCAAGGCGGACCAGATGGTCCGCGGCACGGTCAACCTTCCCAACGGCACTGGCAAGACGGCACGGGTCCTCGTCTTCGCCACCGGCGAGAAGGCTGCCGACGCCATCGAGGCAGGGGCCGACGAGGTCGGCGCCGACGAGCTGATCGACAAGATCGCCGGCGGCTACCTCGACTTCGACGCGGTCGTGGCAACCCCGGATCTGATGGGCAAGGTCGGCCGGCTCGGCCGGGTGCTCGGCCCGCGCGGCCTGATGCCGAACCCCAAGACCGGCACCGTCACCATGGACGTCGCCAAGGCCGTCACCGACATCAAGGGCGGCAAGATCGAGTTCCGGGTCGACCGGCACGCGAACCTGCACTTCATCGTCGGCAAGGCGTCCTTCACCGAGCAGCAGCTGCGGGAGAACTTCTTCGCCGCCCTGGACGAGGTCATGAGGCTCAAGCCGAGCGCGTCCAAGGGCCGCTACGTCAAGAAGGTCACCGTCGCCTCGACGATGGGCCCCGGCGTCCCGGTCGACCCGACGCGGACCAAGCCGTCGGCCGAGTGAGCTGATCCGAGCCCGCAGCGGGCCCCGTCCTTCACCGGACGGGGCCCGCTGTGCGTTTCGTACCGGCGGACGCGGGTCCGCGGTCGGGACGGCAGGGGGGGGCCGTCCGATTTGGGAACAGCGGCGGCGGGCCAAGCCGTCCGCGGCCAAGGGCACCTACCTCAAGAAGGTCACCCTCACCA
>JAEZGC010000161.1 GCA_023437345.1 Actinomycetes bacterium | reverse complement strand
CCTCCCGCCCGTGACCGGCAGTGCGGTTGGATCCTGGGCGGACCGACCGCCGGGTGTGAGAGCGCCACCTGCCTTCCCTGTGAAGGGATCGGGGGACCTGCCGCTACCAGCAACCTCGGGGCCTGACGCGGCGCTGAGCGTGCGCCCCGTTCAGTCACGCGGTACTGCGCCGTCCACCGCGGCGTCGCGGCCCTCGGCACCCGACCCCGGCGCCGTTACTCTGCGGGCTGTGAAATCCCTCCCGCGTCGCTCGGTCGCGCCATGATCCCGGTGAGGGTGGCGTCGTGGCTGTTCGCCGGAATCGCCGCAGTGCTGATGATGGGGCTGGTCGACCTCGGCACCGTCTTCGGGCTGTCCGACCCGCGCTACCAGTGGCAGATGTCGCTCGAGGCCAGCTGGGGCGCGCTGTTCACCTTCCTCGTCGCCGGAGCCTTCGGCTGGGTCGCGTCGATGCCGCACCGACCCTGGCCCGGCCTGGTGATGCTCACCGTGGTCACCGGGTCGCTGCTGCTCGGTGGCGCCGTCCTGCGGGACGCCGGCCCGGTCGTCGTCGCGCTCGGACTCGGGGCGGCGACCGCGATCGTATGGCTGCTGCTGCGGCCCGGACGGTTTCCCGACCGGCTCCGGCTGCCGCAGCGGTGGGCCGGACCGGCGGTCGCGCTCATCGGCGTCCCGCTCTGGCTGGGGTACGCCTGGAACAGCTACGCCGTCGCGGTCCTCACCTACGACCTCGGCGACATCACCAACGGCGTCAACCATTGGCCGGTCCAGATCGCACTCGGCCTGGCGGTGGCCGCCGGCTGCGTCGGGCTCGTGCTGTGGCCGGTGCCGCTGACGCTGTGGCGGGTCGGCTTCGCGCTCACCGCGGGGATCGTCGCCTACGCCGGCCTCGTCTTCCCCGAGCGGCTGGGGGCGATGCCGCACCCCGCGTGGGGGTGGGCGATCGCGCTGTGGGGAGTTGCGGTCCTGCTGCCGCTCGGTCTGGCCACTGGCGCCGATGCCCGGCCGGAGTCCCCAGCCGGCAGGTACTGAGTCCGCCCCGGTCCAGTCCCGGTCCGTCCGGCGGCGGTCGGGAGGGGCATCCGCCCGGAGCTCTCCGATCTCCTGCGACCGCCCGGCGGGTGCGCTAGCGTGCCAAAGCCGGTCACCGACGACCGGCGAATCTCGATTGAGGACTCCCGCCTGTGACAGTTGAAGAACGTGTGTTCCCGGAGCGTCATCCCTACCTGTTCGTCGGGCTGGTGACAGCGCTGATCATCGCCGTCTACCTGACAGCCGGAACTGCCGACTACTTCTTCCACTTCGGCGGGCTCGGGGTGTACGCGGTAGCGAACGGCGTCCTCGCCGTCGTCCTCGCCCTGGTGATCACCGCGCTGGGCTGGTGGCGCAAGGTGGGGTTCCGTCCGGTCGGCAGGAGGGAATGGGTGTGGCTGTTGCCGATGTCGCTGCCCGTCCTGCTGAACTTCTACCCCGGGCTGGCGCCCGGCGGCCTCGGTGCCGTCCTCGGGTTCCTCGTGCTCGCCGGGCTGGTCGGGTTCGTCGAGGAGGCGGCCTTCCGGGGCCTGATGCTGCAGGGCTTGAAGCGGGTCGGGCAGAGGCGGGCAGTGGTCATCACGACGGTCCTGTTCAGCATCACCCACCTGATGAACATGATGGCCGGTGAGGGAGCGCTCCAGGCCGTCCTGCAGCTGTGCTACACGGCGGCGATCGGGTTCGCCTTCACCGCGTACGCGCTGCGCACCGGGGCGATCTGGCCGCTCATCATCGTCCACGCCCTGATCGACTTCGTCGCCTTCATGCAGGACGCAGCCCTCCCGGTGCCGCCAGTGGTCGAGATCACCATGGCGGGTGTCGTGACGGCGTGGTTCGTGGCGTGGGGCTGCTACCTGATGACGCGCCGCCAAGGGGCGCCGCAGGCGGTCGACCTGCCCACCCCGGCAGCAGCGGTGCGCCGCTGACGGTGGCCTCGGCAGGGTCCTGCCGAACGATTCGAGACCCGGGGTGCGGCCCGGACTCAGGGGCGCCGGCGCCGGACCAGCCGACGGACCGTGCGGCGCACCCGCAGCACCCGCTGCAGCGCGACAGCGCCGAGCCCGGCCGCCGCGATCCACGGCCCGGCGACGATCAGGGGGTCGAGCCAGGTGTGCTTGCCGTCCGCCCTGCTGTCCTTGCCGGACCGGCGGTACTTGAACTCGGCCGCGATCCCGGTCTGCGTGACAGGATTGTCCGGGCGTCCGGTGCCGAACGAGGCGAGGTGACTCTCCAGCGAGTCGAGCCGGTCGGCGGCCAGCAGCAGCAGCCAGTGCGCCGTGTGGCCTTCGCTGTAGTTGTCGTAGGAGTAACGGCGCAGGCGGCCTGACAGCCCCTTCAGCGGAACTGTGGTGCCGAACACCGGCGGCAGCACCTCATGCTCGATGGAACGCTCCCGGGGCTGGGTCTCCGGCTGCCGGTCGGGGAACTCCCAGTGCGCTCCGGTGCGCTCCTCGCGGTCCATCGGGTAGGACGGGCGTACCGCCGGGTCGAGGTCGATGCCCCACCCAGGGATCCGGTCGGCAAGCTCGTCGGGTGAGGGCACCGGGGGAGCGGCGGAGGTGTAGACGGGAAGCTGGTCGTGGTCGGTCATCGGCTGTCCTTTCACGCGCCCGGGACTACCAGCGGCTTGATGCAGTCGTCGAGCTTGGCCGAGAACACGTGGTACGCCTCGGCGATCTGGTCGAGCGGGAACCGGTGGGTGACCAGGTCCCGCGGTCTCAGGTGGCCGTTGCGGACGTGCTCGAACAGCCGGGGCCACTGGCGCTTCACTGGCGCCTGGTTCATCCGCAGGGTGAGCCCCTTGTTCATCGCATCGCCGAACCTGATCGCGCTGAACATCGGCCCGTACGCGCCGAGGACGCCGATGTTGCCGACCTTGCGGACGGCGTCGATCGCCCAGTTGAGCGCAACCGGCGAGCCGCCCTGCAGCTTCAGCTTGGCTGCGGTGATGTGCTGCAGCGCGGCACCGTCAGCCTCGGCTCCGACAGCCTCGACGGCGCAGTCGAACCCGAGTCCGTCGGTCAGCTTCTTCAGGTGGACGACTATGTCGTCGACCTGGGCGAAGTTCACGGTCTCGGCGTGGGCGAAGTCCTTGGCCTTGGCGAGCCGGTAGTCGAGGTGGTCGACGACCACCACCCGTCCGGCGCCCATGAACCACGCCGACTTTGCTGCGGCCAACCCGACCGGCCCGGCCCCGAACACCACAACAGTGTCACCCTCGGCGATGTCGGCGAGCTGGGCTCCGAAGTAGCCGGTGGCGACCGCGTCGGTGAGCAGGACGGCGTCCTCGTCGTGCATCCACTCGGGCACCTGCACCGGTCCGACGTCGGCGAACGGGACCCTGACCAGTTCGGCCTGCCCGCCGGCGTAGCCCCCGCAGCTGTGCGAGTAGCCGTAGATCCCGCCCAGCGCCGTGGCGTTCGGGTTCACGTTGTGGCAGTTGGCGTAGTGGCCCCGGGTGCAGAAGTAGCAGGAACCGCACGAGATGTTGAACGGCACCATCACCTTGTCGCCGACGGCGAGGTTGCGCACCGACGGGCCCACCTCCTCGACGATGCCGATGAACTCGTGGCCGAAGGTGGTGCCGATCCGGGTGTCCGGCATCATGCCGTGGTACAGGTGCAGGTCCGAGCCGCAGATCGCGGCCAGGGTGACCCGCACTATCGCGTCGTTGGGGTGTTCGATCCGAGGCTCCTGCTTCTCCTCGACCCGGACCTTGTACGGCCCGCGGTAGGTCATTGCTCTCATCGCGCCTGCTTTCGGTACGGCACCCGGTCCTGCCCGGGGGTCTGGGTGGAGGCGGCGCGGGTCCGGCTTGGGAAGTCGACCCGCTCCTGGGACTCCTCGAGGACGGCCCGAGCCTGCCCCTCGGCGTCCTGGCAGCCGGCAGTTTCCTCCTCCGGCAGCAGGTCGCTGCGGGCCTCGACCATCCGGTCATCGGGTGTCTGGGTCATGGATGTCCCGTACCCGTCCACGGCCACGATTCCCCGTCCCGGGCGAATCCGTCTCGCCGCGTCCCCCAGCGCTGTCCCACGCCCGGGGGACACGCGACTGGCGCCGAGGACGCCGCTGAAACCGGTTCCGCAGTTTCCTTGATCGATGACAGGTCGCAGGTCCGTGGCCACCCATCCTGCAAGCCCACCGGCAACCCCTTGCGCAGCCCCACGTAACATGGTGTCTGCGCTTGCCAGAGGGCCCTGCGTCCTGGCAGCGCGGGTCCGGATCGACACTGTCTCCACCCACTCCACAGTCGCAGGGGAACCTCTTCAAGGAATCACTCGTGCACACTCCCTCCCGGCGCGCGCGCCGCAACGGCCTGCTGCTGGCCACCCCCCTGTCCATCCTGTGCGTCGGCCTGCTCACCTGGGGCTGGTCCTCGGCGGCCTTCACCTCGCAGACCCGCAACACCGGCAACTCCTGGGAGACCGGGTCGGTTGCGCTGACCGACGATGACGCCGGTGTGGCGGCGTTCGCGGTCAACAACGCGCTGCCCGGCGACTCGGACGAGCGCTGCCTCAAGGTGACGGCTACCGCGTCGAACGCCGGAACGGTGAAGACCTACGTCGCCCGGCTTGGCGCTGACGGCTTGGAGAACAACATCCTGATCAAGACCGAGGTCGGCACGGGCGGCACCTTCGGCAGCTGCGTCGGGTTCGTCGCAGAGCCCACCGGTGCTGAGTTCAAGACCCTCAAGCAGGTCGCCCAGCTCACCGACAGCTACGCCAACGGCGCCCTGCCCTGGCTGACCACCGGCAACGCCGGGGGGGAGTCGAAGACCTACCGGGTGACCTGGAAGTTCGACACCACCGGTCTCAGCCAGAGTGAGGTCGACGCCCTGCAGGGCAAGTCGGTCAGCGCCGACGTGGTCTGGGAACTCCAGACCACCTAGTCGCCGC
>JAEZGC010000123.1 GCA_023437345.1 Actinomycetes bacterium | reverse complement strand
GCCATCACCCGGGGCCGTGGCGCGGAACTGCGGCGGGAGGTGCTGGTGGTCACCTCCAGCGGGGTCTCCGGCCTGATCAACCCTGACGGCAGCGTCAGGTTCCGGGTGGACGAGCCCGCCGCGGCATCCGGCGTGGTGGAACTACCGCGCCGCACCGGGCTCACCCCGGCCGTCTGGCTGGCGCCCGTCCTCGAGCTCGTGGTGATCCTCGCGGCAGCCGTCCTGGCCGGGGTCGGGCTGGTTGCGGCGGCCCGCGGATTCTCTCCTGCTTGGCGCCGACTGGCAGAATAGGGACGCCCTGAACGCCGCAGGATGGAGAAGCTGTGTCGACCGACCGCGTGCTGGTCATCATCCCGACGTACAACGAGGCGGAGAACATCGGACCCATCACCACCCGGCTGCGCGCTGCCGTGCCGGCCGCCGACATCCTGGTCGTGGACGACAACTCACCTGACGGCACCGGCAGGCTGGCCGATGACCTGGCCGCCGCCGACCCCCACGTCCACGTGCTGCACCGCGCCGGCAAACAGGGCCTGGGCGCCGCCTACCTGGCCGGTTTCGACTGGGGTCTGCAACGAGGCTACGACGTCCTGGTCGAACACGACGCGGACGGGTCGCACCGCCCCGAACAGCTCCCGGCGCTGCTCGCGCGGCTGGAGACCGCCGACGCCGTGAAGGGATCCCGGTGGGTGCCGGGCGGTCGGGTGGTGAACTGGCCCAAGTCGCGCGAGCTGCTGTCGCGCGGCGGGAACCTGTGGGTGAAGCTGTGGCTCGGCCTGCCGGTTTCCGACGCGACCGGCGGGTTCGCCGCCTGGCGGGCCGACACCCTGCGCGGGATGGACCTTGCCGGGGTGCAGGCCGCCGGCTACGGCTTCCAGGTCGACCTGGCCTGGCGGGCGATCCGCAACGGCTACACGGTCGCCGAGGTCCCGATCGAGTTCGCCGACCGTCGCTTCGGCGACTCCAAGATGAACCAGCGCATCGTCGCCGAGGCGATGTGGCTGACCACCAGGTGGGGGATCGCCCACCGATGGTCGCAGTTGAAGGCCCTGTTCACCAGGAAGGCATCCCACAGATGAGCCAGACCCAGCCGAACCCCCGCGCCCGCCGGGTCCTGATCTGGACCCTCGGAGCCGCCTTCGTGCTGATCCCCGTCGTCGAGATCTGGACCCTGGTCACCGTCGGGAACTGGCTCGGCGTGTGGACTGTGGTGGGCCTGCTGGTGCTCAGCGGTGCGGTCGGCGCCTGGCTGACCCAGCGTGAGGGCCGCCGGGCGTGGCGCGCCCTGACCGACGCCTTCGGCGGCGGGCGACTGCCCACCGGCAGGCTGGCCGACGCCGCGCTGGTGCTGGTCGGGGGCATCCTGCTGATGCTGCCCGGTTTCCTGACCGACGTGCTGGGTCTGGCGATGCTGCTGCCGGTCACCCGTCCTGTGGTGCGGCGGCTGCTGGCCTACCTGCTGGCGCGCAACGCGGCCCGCACCTCCCCCGGGGCTCCGGTGGTGATCCGCGGGGAGACCGTGGCCGACCCGCAGCCCGGGCGGGTGGTCATCAGGGGTGAGGTCGAAGACCGCCCCTGAGGGCTCAGGCCTTGGGCTTGTCGCCCTCGCCGCGGATCTCGTCGAGGCGTTCGGCGAGAAGCTCCTCCAGCTCCTCGATGGAGCGGCGCTCCCGCAGCATGTCCCAGTGGGTGCGTGGCGGCTTGGTGGCCTTGACCTCGGGCTCGACGCCGTCGGTGCGGCGGGCCGGCTCGCCGCAGCGGGGGCACTCCCATTCGGTGGGCAGCTCAGCCTCGGCGGCGAACACCACGTCGAAGTGATGGCCGTTGGGGCAGTCGAAACCGATCTCCTGCCGGGGCGCCAGTTCCACGCCCTGGCCGTCGGCATAGCTCTTGGAGCCGAGGCCTGAGCCCCTCAGTGCGCGATCCGCCATGGTCTTCTCCTGCCTGCGTTGCTGCCGCCGGTCGAGTCACCTCTACCGTAGTCGGGAGCGCAACCGGAGTCACCGGGGCAGTGGCCGGGGCCTGACGTAGCGCGGCAACTTCACCATCAGCAGCAGCACAAGGCCGAGGGCCAGCACGATGGTGATGCCGAGGATCCCCCAGTGGGTGGCGCCGCCGATCCCGATGAACACCGTCCACAGCAGCGGGGACAGGAAGCTGACCACGCGTCCGGTGGTGGCGTACAGGCCGAAGATCTCGCCCTGCATGCCGTCCGGGGTCACCCGGGCCAGGAGGGACCGGCTAGCGGCCTGGGCGGGGCCGACCGCAGCAGACAGCACCATGCCGCCGATCCAGAACACCAGCTTGCCGCCGTCGCGGAACGCGAACACGAACAGGCAGCTGCCGACCAGCACGCACAGCGCGGTGAGGATCACCGCCCGCGGGCCGAACCGGTCGTCGAGCCAGCCCGACAGGATGGTCGAGATGCCCGCGACAAGGTTGAGCACGATGCCGAAGATCATCACCTCGGTGGCTGAGAACCCGAAGGACACCGCGGCGAGCACGCCGCCGAACGCGAAAACCCCGGCGAGGCCGTCGCGGTAGACGGCGCTGGCGAACAGGAAGTAGAAGGTGGAGCGGTGGTTGCGGTACAGCGCCATGATGTCGCCCACCAGCACCTTGTAGCTGGCCAGGAAGCCGACCCTGGCCCGGTCGGGCCGCGGCTTCGACTCGGGCACCCACAGGATCAGCGGGATCACGAACAGGATCGTCCACAGCGCCGCCCCGACGGCGATCAGCCGGTACGCCATGCCGTTGGAGGTGTCCATCCCGAACCAGTCCAGCTCGGTGACCACCACCACGATGACAAGGGCGAGGATGCCGCCGATGTAGCCCATGCCCCAGCCCAGGCCACTCACCTTGCCCACGGTGTGCCGGTTCGAGACCTGGACCAGCATCGCGTTGTAGTTCACCCCTGCGATCTCGGAGACCACCGCGCCCAGGGCGAGCAGGATCGCACCCAGCCAGAAGTAGGCCGGGTCGGCCTGGACGAAGAACAGCGCGAACTGCACCAGGGCGAGGGCGGCGGTCGCGATCAGCAGTGCCCGCTTCTTGCGCCCGGACGTGTCGGCCCGCTGGCCCATCACCGGAGCGAGGAGGAGGATCGCCACCCCGGCGATGAAGGTGACAAGGCCGTACCCGCTGGACAGGTTGGCCAGCGCCCGCTCCTGGATCGGGTCGCCGGCCGGGAGCGCCGCAATGTCGTCGGGCAGCAGGTTGGTGGAGATCAGGAACAGCGGCGCCCACACGAAGGTGAGGATCACCGAGTTGAACGGCTGCGTCGCCCAGTCCCACAGCGCCCAGGACCAGACCCGTCGGCGGGGGACCGGCGTCCGGTCCGCCTCAAGCTCGCTCCCGACAGTCGACATCGACTACTCCTCCCACAGACCGCGCCGGGCCAGGACGGCCTTGAGGACGTCCGGCTCGTCGGTGACGATACCGTCCACCCCGAGGTCGATCAGCCGCTCCATCGTCGGCGCGTCGTTGATCGTCCAGACGTGGACCCTGATGCCGTACCGGTGCGCGGTCCTGATGAACCGCCGGGTGACCAGCGGCAGCCGGTCACCCCAGAACCGCAGCGGCACCTGCGCAGCCTGGCCCACGATCAGCCTGGGCAGCAGCGGCGGGCCGAGCCACAGCAGCAGCACCCCGACCCTGGTCAGGCCGGTGGCCACCCGGCGCGGGACCAGCCGTCGGAAGGCGCTGATCCGCGCCAGCGAGAACGAACTCACGCACACCCTGTCCTCGGCGCCGGCATCGGTGATCAGGCGAGCCAGCGGTGCTGTGGCGCCGGGCGCCTTGATGTCGAGGTTGAACCGGGCGTCGGGGAACGCGGCCAGCAGGTCGGCCAGCAACGGGATCGGGTCGATGCCCCCGATCCGCAGCTGGGCCAGCTCGGCGGCGGTGTGGTCGGCGATCAGGCCGTGACCGTCGGTGACCCGGTCAAGGGACTCGTCGTGGAAGGCGACCAGCACCCCGTCCGCGGTCGCGGGGACGTCGGTCTCGAGGTAGCGGTTGCCGGCCGCCGCAGCACGCTGGAAGGCGGCCAGCGAGTTCTCACCCACCCCGGGCCACTCCCCGCCACGGTGGGCCAGGGCCTGGAAGCGGCTCGCGAAGTAGGGCCGCTGCGCGTCGCGGGCACCTGCCGCCAGTCCGTGGCTCACCCCGCGCACTCTACCCACGCAGTCTTGCCGAGTGTTCACAGCCCGCCGGCGCCGTGGGCTGCGCCACAATATCCGCCGTGACTACGATCCTGTCGATCCAGTCCTCCGTCGCCTACGGGCATGTGGGGAACTCCGCGGCGACCTTCCCGTTGATGCGGCTGGGGGTGGAGGTGTGGCCGGTGCTGACCGTCCACTTCTCCAACCACACCGGGTACGGCGCCTGGCGCGGGCCGCTGCTGGCCGCCTCCGACGTCGCCGACGTGGTGCGCGGCATCGACGAACGCGGTGTGCTCGGCCAGGTGGACGCTGTGCTGTCCGGCTACCAGGGCGCCGAGGAGGTGGGTGCCGAGATCCTGAACGCGGTGGCGCTCGTCAAGCAGCGCAACCCGGACGCGATCTACTGCTGCGACCCGGTGATGGGCGACGTGGGGCGTGGCTTCTACGTCAGGCCGGGCATCCCCGAGTTCATGCGCGACGCCGTCGTGCCGGCCGCCCAGATCGTCACGCCGAACCAGTTCGAGCTCGACTTCCTGACCGGACGGCAGACCCGCACGCTTGACGACCTGCTCGCCGCTGCGCAGGCGCTGCGGGCCACCGGACCCGAGGTGGTGCTGGTGACCAGCGCCATCCTTGAGGGCAGCGACCCGTCCAGCGTCCTGATGCTGGCGGTGGACGGCAACGCGGCGTGGACCGTCACCACCCCGCTGCTGGACAACACGTTCACGGGGTCGGGGGACATCACCGCCGCCATCTTCCTGGCTCACTACCTGCGCACCGGCGAGCTCGCGGCAGCCCTGGAGAACACTGCCGCGGCCGTCTACTCGGTGCTGAAGGCGACCACCGACGCCCAGTCGGCCGAGTTGTCGCTGGTGGCTGCGCAGGAAGAACTTGTGCGCCCGTCCCACACCTTCACAGCCGTCAGTCTTTGAAGACCTCGATCCGGGCGCCGAGGGCGCTCAACCGGTTCGGCAGGTCCTCGTAGCCGCGGTTGATCACGTACACGTCGCGCAGCACGCTGGTGCCGCGGGCCGCCATCGCGGCCAGCAGCAGGCACACCGCGGGGCGTAGCGCCTGCGGGCAGACGAGTTCCTGGCCGCGCCAGCGGGTCGGGCCGGTGACGACGATCCGGTGCGGGTCGAGCAGTTGCACGTCGGCGCCGAGCTTGGTCAGGTCGACCAGGTGGATCGCGCGGTTCTCGTAGACCCAGTCGTGGATCAGGGTGCGCCCCTCAGCCGCCGCCGCGATCACCGCGAAGAACGGAAGGTTGTCGATGTTGAGCCCCGGGAACGGCAGGGCGTGGATCTTGTCGGCGGCGGCGTGCAGCTCCGACGGGTAGGCGGTGATGTCGACCAGCCGGGTGCGTCCGTTCTCGGCGGCGTACTCCTCCGACAGTTCGTAGCGCAGTCCCATCTCGGCCAGGATCGCCAGCTCGATGTCGAGGAACTCGATGGGGGCGCGGCGGATGGTGAGTTCGCTGCGGGTGACGATCGCGGCGGTGAGCAGGCTCATCGCCTCGATCGGGTCCTCCGACGGTGCGAACTCGATGTCGCGGTCGATCCGCTCAAGCCCGCGCACCCGCAGCGTCGTGGTGCCGATGCCCTCGATCTGGACGCCGAGCTCCTGCAGGAAGAAGCACAGGTCCTGCACCATGTAGTTGGCGCTGGCGTTGCGGATCACCGTCCGGCCCGGGAACTGGGCGGCCGCCATCAGGACGTTCTCGGTGACCGTGTCACCGCGTTCGATCAGCGTGATCGAACGCTCCTCGCCGGCCGGGGTCATCACCTTGGCCCGGTAGAACCCCTGCGTGGCCCGCACCTCGAGCCCGAAGTGCCGCAGCGCGTGCAGGTGCGGGGTGATCGTGCGGGTGCCGAGGTTGCAGCCGCCGGCGTAGGGCAGGTCGAAGCGCTCCTGGTCGTGGAGCAGCGGGCCGAGGAACATGATGATGGACCGGGTGCGGCGGGCCGCGTCCGCGTCCATCGCCGACAGATTGAGCCGCGCCGGCCGGATCACCTCGAGGGCGGAACGGTCCGGCGACCAGGTGGTGCGCACGCCGATGCTGGTGAGCACCTCGACCAGCCGGTTCACCTCCTCGATCTGGGCGATCCCGCGCAGCACTGTGCGACCGTGGTTGAGCAGCGCCGCGCACATCAGCGCGACGGCGGCGTTCTTCGACGACCGCACCGCTATCGACCCGCGCAGGGTGGTGGGGCCCTCGACCCGGAAGTGGGTCGGTCCGCTGGGCCCGGCGCTGATCAGCGGGCTCTCCAGGGCGTGGGCGATCCGGTTGATCATCTCGAGGCTGAGGTTCTGGCCACCCGACTCGATGCGGTGGATGGCGCTCTGGCTGGTTCCCAGTTCCGTCGCCAACTGCTGCTGGGTGAGGCCGCGCTGCTTGCGGGCGTCGCGGATCAGGGTGCCGATGCTGCTGGGAAGAAGGTCTGCCACCCCGCGACCTTATCTCACATGAGAGATGATCGCAGCCCCACAGGGGTTGCCATAGAGTAGCTCGCATGACCACACACTTCGACGTCGTCGTGCTCGGCGCCGGTCCTGGGGGGTATGTCGCCGCCATCCGGGCCGCCCAGCTGGGGCTCTCCACCGCCATCATCGAGAAGCAGTGGTGGGGAGGCGTCTGCCTCAACGTGGGGTGCATCCCGACCAAGGCGTTGCTGCGCAACGCCGAGCTGGCGCACATCTTCACCAAGGACGCCGACCTGTTCGGCATCGAGGGCGAGGTCACGTTCAACTACGCCAAGGCGTTCTCCCGCAGCCGCCAGGTCTCCGACCGGATGGTCAAGGGTGTCCACTTCCTGATGCGGAAGAACAAGATCACCGAGATCAACGGCTGGGGCAGCTTCGTCGACGCCAGGACCATCGAGGTCACCGGTGACTCCGGCGAGAAGCAGACCGTCACCTTCGACAACTGCATCATCGCCGCGGGCGCCACCACCAAGCTGCTGCCCGGCACCCAGGTCTCCGAGCGGGTCTACACCTACGAGGAGCAGATCCTCTCCGACAAGGTCCCCGGCTCGATAGTGGTCTGCGGCGCGGGCGCGATCGGCACCGAGTTCGCCTACGTCCTGGCCAACTACGGCAGCCAGGTCACCATCGTGGAGTACCTGGACCGGATGGTGCCCAACGAGGACGCCGAGATCTCCGCCGAGCTCGCCAAGGCGTACAAGAAGCTGGGGATCCAGGTGCTGACCGGCACCAAGGTCGAGAAGATCGAGGAGTCAGCTGACGGCGTCAAGGTCACCATCAGCCCCGCCGCCGGCGGCGAGTCCCGCGTACTGGAGGCGGAGAGCGTCCTGCAGTCAATAGGGTTCGCCCCCCGGACCACCGGCTACGGCCTGGAGAACACCGGCGTCGAACTGACCGACCGCGGCGCGATAGCCATCGACGACTTCATGCGCACCAACGTCGCGGGCATCTACGCGATCGGGGACGTCACGATGAAACTGATGCTCGCCCACACCGCCGAGGCGCAGGGCGTGGTGGCGGCCGAGACCATCGCGGGCGCGGAGACCATGCCGATCAACTACGACATGATCCCGCGGGCCACCTACTGCCAGCCGCAGATCGGTTCGTTCGGCTACACCGAGGAGCAGGCCCGCGAGAAGGGCTACGACGTCAAGGTCGCCAAGTTCCCGTTCTCGGCCAACGGCAAGGCCCACGGCCTCGGCGACGCCACCGGCTTCGTGAAGCTGGTCGCCGATGCGCGTTACAACGAACTGCTCGGCGCACACATGATCGGCCCTGACGTCTCCGAACTGTTGCCCGAGCTCACCCTTGCCCAGCAGTGGGACCTGACCGCCGACGAGGTGGGCCGCAACATCCACGCCCACCCCAGCCTCTCCGAGGCGCTGAAGGAGGCCGTCGAGGGGATCGCCGGCCACATGATCAACCTGTGAGGTCACAGTGGCAGACCTCTACCTGAGCGGCGACCCGGTCGCCGACCAGCTGCTCTCCACCGACCCGAACGCGCTGCTGATCGGGATGCTGCTCGACCAGCAGGTGCCGATGGAGAAGGCGTTCTCCGGGCCTGCGGTGATCGCCTCCCGGATGGGCGGGCGGCTGGACGTCAGCGCGATCGCGGCGGCCGACACCGAGGAGTTCGTCGCGCTGTGCTCGCAGCCCCCCGCGATCCACAGGTTCCCGCGGGCGATGGCCGAGCGGGTGCAGGCGCTGTGCGTGGAACTGGTCGAGAAGTGGGACGGGCAGGCAACCAACCTGTTCGCCACCGCGGGCACCGGTGCCGAGCTGCGCCGGCTGCTGGAGGGCCTGCCGGGGTTCGGCGCCGCCAAGGCGCAGATCTTCCTCGCCCTGCTCGGCAAGCAGTACGGCATCACGCCGGACGGCTGGCGGGAGGCGTCCGGCGAGTACGGGCTGGACGGGCACCGCTCGGTGGCTGACATCACCGACCACGACTCGCTGCTGAAGGTCCGCGCCACCAAGCAGGCCGCGAAGGCGGCCGCCAAGGCAGCCAAGCAGGGCTGAGGTGGCCGAGGAGCTGGCGCAGGCCGCGGCTGCCGCAGTGGCGGAGGCGGAGGGCGCCGGGGTGCTGCGCGTCGACCGCGCCGGGGACGTGCTTGCTCAGGGGGCATGGGGGCTGGCGGACCGTCGGCTCGGGGTGCCCATGACACCAACCCACCGGCTCGCGACAGCCAGCGGTTCCAAGGGCTTCACCGCGTTGACCGTGATGGCGCTGGTGGAGGAGGGGGTTCTCCGGCTCGACACCACCGCCCGTTCGCTCCTGGGCGGCGACCTGCCGCTGGTGGACGACGCGGTCACTGTCGAGCACCTACTCGGTCACCGCGCCGGCATCGGCGACTACCTCGACGACGACGCCGACCCAGGCGAGTACCTGATGTCGGTTCCGGTGCACCGGCTGGTGTCGCCAGAGGATTACCTGCCGATGCTCGACGGGCACCCGCAGCTGTTCCCGCCGGGCTCCGGATTCGCGTACAGCAACGGCGGGTTCGTCCTGCTCGCGCTGCTCGCCGAGCGGGCCGCCGGCCGTCAGTTCCACGACCTGGTGCAGGAGTGCGTGCTCGGTCGCGCCGGGCTGCGGGAGACCGGCTACCCGCGCTCGGACGACCTGCCGGCCGATGCCGCGCTTGGCTATGTCGAGGTGGCCGGCCAGTGGCGGCAGAACGTGCTGCACCTGCCCGTGGTGGGCGGCGGGGACGGGGGCGCGTACACCACCACCGCCGACCTGGCGCGGTTCTGGCGCGCGCTGGCGGCGGGGCAACTGGTGTCGCCGGCGTCGGTCGCGGCGATGACGACGCCGCGCAGCCAGTCGGAGGACTGGTCCTACGGCCTCGGGTTCTGGGTGCTGCGACCCGAGGTCGGGCTGGTCGGTCTGGTCGGGCAGGACGCCGGGGTGTCGTTCAAGTCGTGGCACCTGCCGGGCGAGGACCTGGTCTGCTCGGTGATCGGCACCACGGCCGATGCCGCCTGGCCGGTGGCGGCGCGGCTGGAACGGGCGCTCGGCGTCAGGGACTGAGCCGGCCGACGACCGCGCGGGGGAGCCCCGCCAGGTCGGGGATGGTCCGGACCTCGGCGAACCCCGCCTGTGCGGCAAGTTGCCGGGCGGCGGCGTCCTGCACCTCGGCGTGCTCCATCACGAAGAGCCCGCCGGGGCGGAGCAGCCGGCGGGCGGCGGCGATCACCGCCCGCGGCACGTCGAGACCGTCAGGACCACCGCCGTACAGCGCGAGGTCCGGGTCGTGGTCACGGACCTCCGGCTCGACGGGCACCGCGTCCGGAGGAATGTAGGGCGGGTTGCTCACCACCACGTCGACGGCTCCGGCCAGATCGGCCAGCAGGTCGGGCTCGCGGACGTCGCCCTGTTCGAGCCGGAGCGCGCCGACCCCGGCAGCGAGAGCGTTTCGCCTTGTCAAGGCCACCGCGGCGAGCGAGAGGTCGACGGCGACGACCCGCGACGCGGTCACCTCGGTGGCGACCGACAGGGCGATGCCGCCCGCCCCGCAGCACAGGTCGACGACCACCGGGTGCCCACCGGCGGCTGCCAGCCGCGCGGCCTCGTCGATAGCGGCCTGAGCGACCACCTCGGTCTCCGGACGGGGCACGAAGACCCCCGGCTCGACGGCCAGCGTCAGGTAGCGGAACCCGGTGGTCCCGACCAGGTGCTGCAGCGGCTCGCGGCGGCGACGGCGTTCGACGAGCTCGGCGTAGCTGGTGGCGTCCGCACCATCTACCGCAACGGTGGCCAAGGGTGGCAGCCGGTCGAGGCCGAGCACGTGGGCGGCCAGCGCCCGGGCGTCATGGGCGGGGGAGGGGACCCCCGCCTTGTCCAGCAGGCGGGTGGCGCCCTCGACCAGGTCGCGCCAGCCCGGCGTCGGACGGCCCGCGGAGTCCTGGATCACGCCCCGCATCATGGCACAGCCCGCAGAATCCCGTTCCCACAGCCGACCTCGCTGCATATCCACCTCATGGCGGCTGTGGGCCCCGGATTATGCGCGGGATCAGTCCGCGGGCTCGACGACCAGGGCGATCGCGAAGCCGTCCCACCCCTTGTGGCCCACGGTCTGCAGCGCGGTGGCCACCAGGCGAGGATCGGATCCCAGGGCCTGCAGCACCGTGCGGGTGCCTTCCACACCGGGGTCGGCGGTGTCGGCGTTGACGACCTGGCCGTGGCGGACGACGTTGTCGACGACGATCAGGGTTCCCGGCCTGCTGAGCTGCAGGGCGGCCGCGAGGTAGCGGTAGTTGTTGCGCTTGTCGGCGTCGATGAACACCAGGTCGAATGCCTCGGTGCCAGCCTCGACCAGACCCTGCACCGAATCGATCGCCGGTCCGAGGATGAGGTCGATGCGGTCGGCCAGCCCGGCCCTGGCGAAGTTGGCGCGTGCGATGTCGGCGGTGGCGGCGTCCACCTCGAAGGTGACGACCCGGCCGGTCGCCCCGACCGCCCGGGCCAGCCAGGTGGTCGAGTAGCCCGCGAGCGTGCCGAACTCGAGCACCCGTCGTGCTCCGACGGCCTGGGCGAGGATCGCGAGAAATGCGCCCTGGGCGGGGGAGACCGCCGCCTGGGGCAGGACGGTGCCGGCGGCGCTGTGCCGGGTCGCGGCGAGGACCTCGTCCTCCTGAACCACGGTGGCGGTCAGGTAGTCGTCGACCTGCAACCAGAGCCGGTCAGGGCGCCCGCCGGAGGCGCCGGCGTGCGTGGGTTCGCTGGGGTGCATCGGCCCAGCGTACGGGGCGGGGAATGCCACCCGCCCGGGGGCGTTGCACTGATCGTGAAGAAGATCGGGTTCCTGTCCTTCGGCCACTGGTCGTCCTCGCCGGGCTCGCAGACCCGGTCGGCGGCCGACTTCCTGCACCAGTCGATAGACCTGGCGGTGGCGGTGGAGGAACTGGGTGCTGACGGGGCCTACTTCAGGGTGCACCACTTCGCCCGCCAGGCAGGCTCGCCGTTCCCGCTGCTGGCGGCGATCGGCGCCCGGACGTCGCGGATCGAGATCGGCACTGGCGTTATCGACATGCGCTACGAGAACCCGCTCTACATGGCCGAGGACGCCGGCGCCGCCGACCTGATCGCTGACGGCCGGCTGCACCTGGGTGTCAGCCGCGGGTCGCCAGAGCAGGTGGTCGACGGCTGGCGGTACTTCGGGTACGCCCCGGCCGAGGGGGAGTCGGACGCCGACATGGCGCGCCGCCACACCGAGGTGTTCCTGCAGGTGATCGAGGGCAAGGGGTTCGCCCAGCCGAGCCCCCGTCCGATGTTCCCGAACCCGCCAGGGCTGCTGCGGCTGGAGCCGCACTCGCCCGGCCTGCGGGAGCGGATCTGGTGGGGCGCCGGATCGGACGCCACCGCGGTGTGGGCTGCCGAACACGGCATGCACCTGATGAGCTCCACGCTGAAGAACGACGAAACCGGCGAGCCGTTCCACGTCCAGCAGCGCAAGCAGATCGAGGCCTTCCGGCAGGCCTGGGCCGATGCCGGCCACGACCGCGAGCCGCGGGTGTCGGTCAGCCGCAGCATCTTCGCCCTCACCTCGGACGAGGATCGCCGCTACTTCGGCGACGACGGCGACAGTTCCGACACGGTCGGCTGGATCGACGAGAACACCCGGGCGATCTTCGGCCGCAGTTTCGCCGCCGAGCCCGACGCGCTGGTGGAGGAGTTGCGGGCCGACGAGGCGATAGCCGCCGCCGACACCCTGCTGCTCACCGTCCCCAACCAGCTGGGCGTCGACTACAACGCCCACGTCGTGGAGAACATCCTCACCCACGTGGCACCGGAGCTCGGCTGGCGCTGAGCCCGGCGCGGGATCGGCGCTGGGCTGGTATCGGGGGACTGTCCCACGGCAGGATGGGCGACTACCGACCCCCGGCCCCGGGAGAGCCATGACCAGGTACCTCATCTCGTTCCCGAGCAGCGCCATGGTGCTCCAGGAAGGGGAGTTGCCAGCGGTAGCCGCAGCTGCGCACGCCGTCGTGCAGGAGGCAAAGGACGCCGGGGTGTGGGTGTTCGGCGGCGGGATCGACGAAAGCGTGCCGCCGGTGGTGGTGGCGGCGGACGGAACCGTCACCGATGGCACCTACCCGCAGACCGGGCAGATCGAAGGTGGTTACACGGTCCTCGAGCTGCCGTCGCGGGAGGCCGCTGTGGTGTGGGCGTCGAAGATCGCCACCGCGTGCCGCTGCGCCCAGGAGGTGCGCACCTTCCAGGACGACCCCGAGAGCTGACCCCGCCCGTCGGCGACCGGTATCTGTGTGCAGGGTCGGGGCGGCCTTGACTAGGCCCGGCGCCGAAGCCGGCGCCTGACGTCCGGCTTCGTGGTTGCGCCGACAGTCCGGGGGGCGACCCACGGCAGGTCGGCACTCACGTGTCGGATGCCCTCCTCGAGCCGGGTGTAGCGACCCTCGAGCACCCTGCGCGCCAACGTCCGGTCGGACGCGTCCGAGTTTCGCCACAGCGCGGTGAACAGGGCGTCGATCCGGACCCTGGCCTGCTCGCAGAAGGCATCGGCCAAGTCGGTGCCGGTCGGGTCGGAGGCCTGTTCGGCCTTCGCCCGCACACAGGCCGCCGTCATCGCGAACAGTTCGGCGCCGATGTCGACAGCGCGGCCAAGGAAGGCCTGGCGCCGCTCCATCCCGCCCTGCCACCTGGCCATCCCGGCGAAGATGGACGCCGCCAGCCGGCGGGACGACCGCTCGACGAACCTGACGTGCTCGGCGAGCGGGCCGAACTGGCCGTACGCCGTGGGCACCAGGCCGGCGCCCACCGCGAGGGTGGGCAGCCAGCCGGCGTAGAACCCCAGCGCCCTGGCTACCGCCTCGGCCCTGGCCCGCGTGGTGGCGTCCGGGTCGATGATGTCGCCCGCCACGTCGAGGTGGGTGTCGACCGCCTCCCGGGCGATCAGCAGGTGCATGATCTCGGTCGAGCCCTCGAAGATGCGGTTGATCCGCAGATCACGCAGGATCTGCTCGACCGCCGCCGGACGCTCACCGCGGGCCTCGAGGGAGTCGGCAGTCTCGTAGCCGCGCCCACCCCGGATCTGGACCAGTTCGTCCGCGATCCGCCACGCCATCTCGGAGGCGTACAGCTTCACCAGCGCCGCCTCGATCCGGATGTCGTTGGTCTCGTCGTCGGCGAGCATGCAGCAAAGGTCGAGCATCG
>JAEZGC010000228.1 GCA_023437345.1 Actinomycetes bacterium | reverse complement strand
ACCGCAGGGTCGCCGCCGGTCAGGAAGAAGATCGCCCCGAAGTTGTTCAGGTTGTGCGCGAACGACAGGATCATCAACGGTGCCGTCTGGTACATCACCAGGGGCAGCGTGATGTAGCGGAACCGGGCGACCTTGGTTGCACCGTCAACCTCGGCGGCCTCCATGACGTCGCGCGAGATCGCCGTCATGGTGCCGGTGACGAGCAGCATGAAGTAGGGGAACCCGGCCCACAGGTTGATGGTGACGACCATGAACTTGGCCAGCCACGGGTCCGACAGCCACGGGATGGCGCCGTCGATCAACCCCACCGCCTGCAGTGTCTTGTTCACCGTGCCGAAGGCACCGTTGAGCGCGTTCTGCCAGAACAGCATGCTGACCACGCCCGGGATGGCGTAGGGAAGGATGAAGATCCCCCTGATGAACGGGGTGATGCGGAAATTGCTCTCCGCCAGCAGCACAGCCATCAGCATGCCGCCGAAGTAGCAGGTGATGGTGGCCAGGACCGCCCAGACGATGGTCCACGTGAAGACCCGCACCAGGGCTCCGGTCCAGGTGGCGCTGCCGCCGAACATGTAGGCGAAGTTGTCGAGGCCCACCCAGTCGATCGGCTTGGCGGGTGGAATGGCGTCAGGCGCCGAGTAATTGGTGAACGCCACCAGGGTGGAGAACACCAGCGGCACCACGACGAAGAAGATGATCAGCACCACGGTGGGGGCGAGTCCCATGATGGGAAAGGCGCGCCCGGCGAGCGCCTCTCGGACGCTGCTGCGCGGCGGGTTGGGCTGCTGGGGGTCCCAGGACTGCTCAGCCGACAGGGCGCTGCGCACCGAGACGTAGTAGACCGCGACGAAGAGCAGGATGACCGCGATAGTGATCACCCCGTCGACCAGCATGAACAGCGAGTTCGGCCGTTCCTTCACCGGGACGTCGAGCCGCAACTCCCCCAGCGTGACGAGGTTGGCGAGGTTGTTGATGATCAGCGGCAGGCTGACCAGGAAAACGAGCTCGACGGCCGCGAACAGGGCTCCCTTGACGTACTGCTTCAGGGTGAGCAGGTGCGCAAGGCCCATGAAGAGCCAGGCCTGCTGCTTCACCTTCTGCCGCCGGCCGGGTCCGCCCAGCGGGGGCAGCGGCGACGAACCGACCTGGGGTTCAGTGGTGGTAACCGCCATTGGTCATCCTCCTGGGTTGCGGCAGCGCTCCCGCCGAGGATCTACCTCGACGGGAGCACTGCGCAATGGTTGGGTCCGAGGATCTAGGAGGCCAGGATCGTCGAGTTGGCGGCGTCGAGCTCCTTCTGGATGTCAGCGCCGTTCCAGATGTTCGCGCTGGCAGCGTTCATCGCGTCCCAGAACTTGCCCATCTGCGGGATGGACGGCATCGGGAAGGCGTACTTCATCTGCTCGCCGAACCCGCCGACGACGTCATTCTCGTAGGTGATCTCCGAGGAGGACGAGGCCAGCGCACCGGTGATGTCGGCACGCAGCTGCTGCATCTCCGGGGTGGTCAGGAACTGCGCGAACGCAGCGGACACCTCGGGGTGGTCGGTGTACGCCGAGACGTACATCGTCCGGATGCCGGCGAACGACGCGGCCGGATCGGTGTTGCCGGTCAGCGCGGGCAGCGGCGCGACACCGAAGTCGATGCCGGCGTCGGTGAAGTTCTTCACGTTCCACGGGCCGGAGATGTGCATCGCGGCGTCGCCGGCGGCGAACAGCGCATCAACAGTGCCGGTGGCGAGGTCAGCGGCCGGGACGTCGAGCGCCTCGCGCAGCGCCACGAACTGCTTCATGCCCTCGGCCGAGGCGGCCGAGTTGATGTTGGTGTTCGTGGTGTCGGTGCCGTCGGGGCCGAACAGCCGGTTGTCGCCGGAGGTGGTGAACAGGATCGTGTAGTAGCCGTTGCCGACGTCCATCACGAAGCCGTACTTGCCGGAGTTCTTGGAGTTGAAGTCCTTGGAGAAGGCGATCACGTCATCCCAGGTCTTCGGCGGGTCGGTCACGTAGGCCTTGTTGTAGTACAGGGCGTAGGTCTCGGTAGCGACCGGGTAGCCGTACATGGTGCCGTCGTAGGTGGCAGCCTTGGTGGCGGCCTCAACCACATTGCCCTGGACGGTGGCAGGGTCGGCGACGGCCAGGACGTGGCCGCCCGACACCAGTTCGCCCAGTTTGTCGTGGGGGGCGGCGAAGACGTCGGGGCCGGTGCCGGCCGGGCCGTCCAGCGCAATCTGCGACGCTGCGTCGCCGAGTTCGACGTTGATGAACTCGATGGTCACATTGGGGTTCTGCTCGGTGAACTTGGCACCGGCCTGCTTGATGAACTCGTCGGGGCCCTGCAGCGACTCCCAAACCTTGAGGGTCACCGGCTCGGCCGGCAGCGAGGTCTCGGGTGCCGCGGTGTCGCTGGCCGAGGGGGCGGGGGCCGGGGCGGGCCCGCTACAGGCGGCCAGTGCGCCGGCCAGCAGCCCCGCGATGCCGATCGTGATGATGCTCCGTCGCATCGTTCTCTCTTTCCTCGAAGGAGATGGACGCCGGCCAGGAGACCGGCTTCGGCTTCGACAGTAGTCTTTATCGCGCGCTGAGCGCAATCCGTTGCGTAACGTTGCGATAACGGTTGCTTGTGGGGCACGCTGAATGCGCCACAATGGCGGATAGCCCGCCCGGAATGGAGTCATCGATGACCAAGAAGCGCGCTGCCGGCGCGCAGCGACCTCGGCTGCTCGACATCGCCGAGGTGGCACGGGTGAGCACTGCGACTGTGTCGCGGGTACTCAACGGCAAGCCGGGCGCCTCCGACGATGTCCGCGAGTCAGTGCTGGCCGCCATCGACCTGCTCGGTTACGAGCGTCCGATGAGCTTGCGCACGAAGGCGGACGGCGTGGTGGGGGTCGTCGTGCCCGAGTTCGCCAACCCGATCTTCGCCGCCTTCGCCCAGGCCATCGAGACCCGACTGGCCCGCCGCGGCCTCGCTCCCCTGGTCTGCTCGCAGTCCCCCGGCGGCACGACCGAGGACCAGTGCATCTCGCTGCTGCTCGACCAGGGCGTGCGCGGCATCATCTTCGTCTCCGGACTGCACGCCGACGTGGCGGCCCGGCACGACCAGTACGCCGACCTGCAGGCCCGCGGCATCGCCAGGGTGTTCGTCAACGGCTTCGCCGAGGACGTCGACGGCACCTTCATCGGCATCGACGAGGCGGCCGCCGTCGAGGTCTCGGTACGCCATCTCGCCTCGCTGGGCCACGAGCGGATCGGTCTTGCGATCGGGCCGGAGCGGTTCCTGCCCAGCCGGCGCAAGATCAATGCCTTCGCCGAGGCGCTGCGGTCCGTGCTCGGGGTCGAGGACGTGACCGGCCACATCGTGCCCACGTTCTACACCCTCGAGGGCGGCCAGGCCGCCGCTGCCCGGCTGATCACCGACGGCCACACCGCGATCGTGTGCGGCTCGGACCTGATGGCGCTCGGCGCGATCCGCGCCGCCTCGTCGTTGGGCCTCACGGTGCCCGGCGACATCTCGGTGGTCGGCTACGACGACTCCCCCACCATGGCCTTCGTCAATCCGCCGCTGACCACAGTGCGCCAGCCGGTGGGCGAGATGGCCTCGACCGCGGTCGCCACCCTCCTGGACGAGCTCGCCGGCATCCCCGGTCCCCGGGTCGAGCTGCTGTTCCGCGGCGAGCTCGTGGTGCGCGGCTCCACCGACACCGCGAGGGCCGCGGTACGGAGCCAGGCGTGAGCGCTGCGGTGCCGGTGGGGCCCGGCTACGACGGCTGGCTGCCCGGGATCGACGCGCTGTGCTACGGCGGCGACTACAACGCCGAGCAGTGGCCCGAGGCGGTGTGGCAGGAGGACGTCGAGCTGATGACCCGGGCCGGGGTGAACCTGGTCAGCATCGGGATCTTCTCGTGGGTGAACCTCGAGCCACGGCCCGGCGAGTTCGACTTCGGCTGGCTCGACCGGCTGATCGACCTGCTCCACTCCCGCGGGATCGCGGTCGACCTGGGTACCCCCACCACGGCTCCCCCGGCTTGGTTCTTCAAGCTCCACCCCGACTCGCGCGTGGTCACAGCAGACGGCACTGTGCTCGGTGCGGGCTCGCGCGGCATGCCGGCCCCCACGTCCCCCGCCTACCGCGAGGCCGCCGTGCGGATCACCGGTGCGCTCGCGCAGCGGTACGGACGGCACCCTGCGGTCGTGCTGTGGCACGTCCACAACGAGTACGGGGCACCGGTCGGCCACGACTACTCCGGCCACGCGGTGGCCGCCTTCCGCAGTTGGCTGCAGGAGCGCTACGGCGACCTGGCCGCGCTGAACGCCGCCTGGGGCACGCAGTTCTGGGGACAGCGCTACCTGGCCTGGGACGAGATCAGCCCTCCGGCAGCCGCGCCGACCGTGGTGAACCCGACCCAGAAGCTCGACTTCGCCAGGTTCAGCGACGACATGCTGCGCGCCTGCTTCCGTGCCGAGCGGGACGTCATCAGGCAGCACTCCGACGCTCCGGTGACTACCAACTTCATGGCCGCCACCCACCCCGGCACCGACCTGTGGCGGTGGGCCCGCGAGGTCGACCTAGTCTCCAACGACAACTACCTGGTGGCCGCCGACCCGCGCAACCAGGTCGGCCTCGCGATGGCGGCCGACCTGACCCGCTCGGTGGCCGGCGGCAAGCCGTGGCTGCTGCTGGAGCACTCCTCCTCTGCGGTCAGCTGGCAGCCGCGCAACATCGCCAAGCGGCCCGGCGAGGAGGCCCGAAACGCGTTCAGCCACCTGGGGCGCGGGGCCGACGCAATCATGTTCTTCCAGTGGCGCGCCTCCCGGTTCGGCGCGGAGAAGTTCCATTCGGCGATGCTGCCGCACGCGGGCACCGACTCCAGGGTGTGGCGCGAGGTGGTCGACCTCGGCACCCGCCTGCGTGGGCTGGGCGAGCTGCGCGGCTCGCGGGTGCGTGCCGAGGTGGCGATCCTGTGGGACTACGAATCGTTCTGGGCCCAGGACCTGGAGTGGCGCCCGAGCGTCGACGCCTCGCACCGGGAACGGATCGACACCTTCTACGACCGGCTGTGGCGCGACGGGATCACCGTCGACTTCGCCCACCCCGGCCAGGACCTGACGGGCTACAAGCTGGTGATCGCCCCGTCGCTGTACCTGCTGAGCGCAGCTGACGCGGCCAACCTGACCCGCTACGTCGAAGCCGGCGGCACCCTGCTGGTCGGCTTCTTCTCAGGGATCGTCGACGAGCATGACAGCGTCCACCCGGGCGGCTTCCTGGCCCCGCTGCGAGAGGCCCTTGGCGTGTGGGTGGAGGAGTTCCTGCCGCTTCGCGAGGGCGAGACGCTGCGGCTGGACGGCCTGGCCGACCGGCCGGTCACCGGCGCGGTGTGGGCCGACCACCTGCGCACCGACGACGCCGAGGTGGTGGCCCGCTACCTCGACGGCCCGCTGCCCGGCGGTGCGGCGATCACCAGGCACCGCCTGGGCGGGGGCCACGGTTGGTACCTGTCCACCGCCCTGGACGGCGACGGGCTGGCACCGCTGCTGGCGCTGGTGTACGCCGACGCCGGCGTCACCGTGCCAGAGCTGCCCGAGGACGTCGAGGTGATCACCCGGCACGGCCGCGACCACAGCTACGTGGTGGCGATCAACCACGGCAGCGACGACGTCACGATCCAGCTGCCGGTCTCGGCCGACTTGGACACCGGCGCCGCGGACGGGCCGCAGGTGCGGCTGCCGGCCGGGGCCGTCCGGGTGCTGCGGGGCTAAGCCTCGAAGGCTGACGCGTCGCCAGCGCCCAGGCGGGTCACCTCCGGCTCGTCGCCGGACAGGTCCACGATGGTGGTGAGCTCGCGTCCCGCATCACCGGAGTCGAGCACCGCGTCCAGCATCCCGCCGAGTTCGTCCAGCACCTGCCAGCCCTCGACCATCGGCTCGTCCAGGCCGGGCAGGATCAGCGAGCTCGACATCAGCGGACCGATCTCGCGCAGCACCGCCAGGGCCGTGGTGTGGTCGGGCACCCGCACCCCGACGGTCTTCTTCTTCGGGTGCAGCATCACCTTCGGCGCCTCGCGGGTGGCCTTCAGGATGAAGGTGTACGGACCCGGGGTGTGGGCCTTCACCGCCCGGAACACGTCGTTGTCCATCTGGACGTACTGGCCCAGCTGGGCGAACTCCGAGCACACCAGGGTGAAGTGGTGGTT
>JAEZGC010000302.1 GCA_023437345.1 Actinomycetes bacterium | reverse complement strand
CCTCCCGGCCGGCGCGGTGGGCCTGGGTAGCTGCGGTGCGCTGCAGCCGGGAGCGGGGCGCGCCGTCGACGAACAGTCGGGCAGCATCGAGGGCAGCGGCGGGCCGCGGGTCGTCCGGTTCGGCGCGGGTGAACAGGATCAGCACGGGCTGCGCGCAGCCGACCGCGAAGCCGGCGACGGCCCGCAGGTCGTCCATCGACAGGTCGAAGTCGCCGGTCGCGGCTGCCACCTACGAGGGCTCCGGGTCGGGGTGGGGCAGCGTCATGCCGTCGTGGATGGCGGCCCGGAGCGCGGCGGTGTCGACGTCGGCCAGCCGCTTGAACCGTATGCAGTAGCCGGTGACGGTGGCCTTGCCGATCCGGTCGCCGTAGCTGCGCGCGAGGTAGGTCTTGTCGTCCAGGCCGAGCACGTAGACCGAGATGCCTGACGTGTTGGCGCTCAGGCCGATCCGGTAGAACTCCCGTGATGACCCGTTGGCATAGGTGATGGTGTAGACCCCGTAGCCGATGTTCGGGTTGGCGACCACCTTGCCGGCGTCGTTGGTGCCGTCGGTGAACCACAGCCGGCAGCCCGGGAAGTCGGTGGTGATGAGCCCGTGTAGCCGGCGCAGGTCTGACTGCTTCGGCTCGGGTTGGCTGGCGAGGTAGGCCTCGACCTGCGCGGGGACGTCCATCGCCGACCGATGCTACAACTCCGCGCGGGTAATGGGTAGGAACCGGCTGACCACGCCGGATGGTCGACGAAGCGAAGGAGCTGCCATGCCGGGATGGGGTCGCCGGAGACGCCGATCGCTGCCTGTGGCCGCCGGGAGCCGGCTCCGGTGAGGGTGGTGGTCGCGGCGGTCGGCAGTCGTGGTGACGTGGTGCCGTTCGCCAACCTCGCCGCCCGGTTCGCAGCGGGCGGGCACGACGTCACTGTGGTGACGCACGGTGTCTTGTCGAACCTCGCCGATCCGTCGCTGCGGGTGGTCGAGGTGGGCAGCGATCCGAAGGCGCTGATGGCCGGCCCGGCAGCGCGGGCCGTGCGCCGCTGCAGCCCGGCCGGGCTCAACCGGGCCAGGGGCATCTTCGCCGACTTCGTCCATTCAGCTCAGCAGCCGGCGCGTGAGGCGCTGCCCGGGGCCGACGTGCTCGTCGCCTCAACGTTCGCCATCGCAGCGGTCCACGAGGCGCTCGAGCAGTCGGTCCCGGTCGTGCGGGCGCATATGTGGCCGGAGTACCCCGGGTCGGGCGGGCCGATGCCGCTGCTGCCGTACGAGTGGCTCGCGCCCGGGCCGGTGCGGCGCCTGGCGCACCGCTCGCTTCGCCGTGTCGAGCGCTACCTCGGCGGGGTGGACGGCAGCTGGCGAGGCGGACGGCTCCACCTCGTCGCCCGCCACCCCGTGGGGTTGACGACCTCGACAGTGGGCTCGCTGTACGCCTTCAGCCGGTACGTCGTGCCGGATCCGCCCGGACTCGGGGCCGTCACGGGATGGTGGACGGGCTCACGCGCCACCGCGACGCTCTCCGACCCGGTGGCGAGTGCGCTGGACGACGGCGGCGACTGGGTCTACGCCGGCTTCGGCTCGATGCACCAGGGCGATCCTGCTGCGCTCCTCGACCTGCTGGGCGCGGCGTGCGAGCGGGCCGGCGTCCGCGCGATAGTCCAGCTCGGGGAGGTCCGCGGCAGTCCGCACCCGCGCCTGCTGTGCGTCGGCGAGGAACCACATGAGGAGCTGTTCCGCCGCGTCCGGGCCGTCGTCCACCACGGGGGAGCGGGCACCACCGGCGCGGCCGTGCGGGCGGGCGTGGCCTCGGTAGTGGTTCCCCACTTCGCCGACCAGTTCTACTGGGGCAGGCGGCTGCACGGGCTCGGGGTCGCTGCGCGGCCGATCCCGCGTTCATTGGTGTCGGAGCGGGTCCTCGCGCGTCGGGTCGAGGCGGCCCTCATGCCGGCGATGGCCGGACGCGCCGCCCGGCTCGCCGATCGCGTGCGGGGCGAGGACGGCTGCGGCCGTGCCGTCCGCCAGGTGGAGCAGTGGCTCTCGGACGCGAGCCGCCGGTGAGCGCCCCGGGTCGCCCGGAGGTCCGCATGGGCCAGGAGGCGGTCCCGGCCACGGTCGGGCCGCTGCGGATCGCGGCGGCGCCTGCGGCGGCCGTGACCCTGCTGTTGCTCGTCGTCGCGCCAAACTACGGGCCCCACTGGGACGAGTTGTACTTCGGCATGCTGCCTGTGGACTGGTGGTATGTGGACCAGCCGCCGCTGACGGTGTGGCTGTCCTGGCTCGCCGGCCGGGTCAGCGACGAGTTGTGGGTGCAGCGGCTCCCCGCCGTCCTCGCCGCTGCTGCGGGCGCTGTGGTCGCAGGGATGTTCCCGCGGGTGCTCGGCGCCGGACCCGGTACCCAGCGCCTGGCGGCGTGGGCGCACGCCTTCACCGTCTACCCGCTGATCATGGGGCACATCTTCACGACAGCGACCATCGACCTGCTCGCCTGGCAGGTAGTCATCCTCCTCGTGCTACGGGCGACCGCCGGCCATCCCGGCAGTCTCGGCTGGGCCGGCGCCGTGGCCGGAGCGGCCTGCTGGAACAAGCTGCTCGTGGTCGTCCTGGTCGCCGCGATAGTCGCCGCGCTGCTGGTTACGGATCGCTGGCTGCTGCGGACCCGCCACGCGCTGGCCGGCGGGTTGCTGTTCGGGGTGCTGGCCGCCCCACAGGTCCTGGCGCAACTGGCCCACGGGCTCCCGATGGCGCAGGTGTCGGCCGGTCTGGTCGCCGAGCAGGGCAGTGTCGTCAGGCTCGTGCTGCTGCCGGCGATCGCCCTGTTCGTGGGGCCGCCGCTGCTGCGTGTGTGGCTGGCCGGACTGGTCGACCCGTGGCGCATCCCCGGCCGGCCGGGACGCTTCCTCCTCCCGGTCGTGGTGCTGCTGGTCGTCTGGACGCTGGTCTTCCCGTCGCAGCCGCACTACCCGGTTGGGGCGGTGCTGCCGGCCCTGGCCATGGGATGGGCGAGCCCCGGGCTGCGGCGACGGTGGAGTCCGGCGAAGCGGGGCGGTGTTGTCGCGGCGAACGCCGTCCTGGCGAGCCTGCTGTCCCTGCCGCTGCTGCCGGCTGCCGAACCCTGGCTGTCGGCAGTGTCGAGGGTGAACCCGACGATCCGTGACCAGGTCGGCTGGCGGGGCTACGCCCGGCAGATCGGTGATCTCCGCCGCGACGACGAGGACGTCATCATCGATAGCTACGCCCTGGCCGGCGCGGTGCACCGCTACGGCTCGGCCGCCGAGCGGGCCTCGGTCTACTCCGGCCACAACGCGCTGTGGGAACTCGGCCCGCCGCAGTCCGAACGGGTGCTGCTGGTCGGTGAGCACGCCGTCGCCCGGCGCGCGTCCTTCCGATCCTGCACCCCCGCCGGAACGCTCCAGACGCCGCCGGTCGTCCACCCTCGCCTGGCCGGTGCACCGCTGCTGCGCTGCGCGGGACCGCGCGCTGACTGGCAGACGCTGTGGCCGCAGTTCCGGCGGGTCAGCGGCTGACCCGCGCTGATCCCCCCCGGGTTGCCAGCGCCCGCGCAGCCTCGAGGATCAGGGCGAGCAGCAGGCACGCTACGATCACCAGCTCGCCGGCACCCGCCGGCAGCAGGTTCGCAGGAAGGCGACTCTCGGCGCAGAAGACGAGAGCAGCTGCGCCGAGCACTCCGCGCGGCACCCGGTGGCGGCGCAGCCACTCAGTCTCCGGGCGCATCGCCGACACCAGGAGGCCGAACCCGGGCACGACCAGGGCGAGGACGACCCCGACGAGGTGGACCCTCCCGTCATCCCCGGCAGGAAACACCCCGGCGACCACCAGGCCCACCCCCATGACGGCGAGGCTCGTGGCCAGGAGGCGTCCCCACAGGCGACCGAGGGCAGCGGCGGCCAGCGTGAGCAGCAGCCCGGCAGTCACCATCGCGATGTTGAACATGGCGTGCCCGGGCGAACAGATCCACCGGCCGCCGCGGGGGCGGCACTCACCGTCGCCCAGGTCGCTGAGCATGTTGGTCCCCCACAGGTAAGCCGCGCCCAGGCCGAGGGAGACCCCGACCCCGACCGCGAAGACGAGGACTGCGGTGGCTACCGCGAGGGCGCCGAGTCTGGCGCTCCGGTCGACAGCACTCGCGCCGGGCGGCCCAGACGGCGCGGGCGGAGCGTCGTCCGTCCTGGTTGGGTCTGGCAGCGGCCACGCCATGCCGACGATGGTAGGCGAGGGCTTCGGGAGACGACTGTGGCTCTGACCGTCTTGCCTGGTCAGAGCCACTTCTGCTGGTGTCCGAGAGAGGACTTGAACCTCCACGCCCGATAAAGGGCACTAGCACCTCAAGCTAGCGCGTCTACCAATTCCGCCACCCGGACAAGGTGTGCGCCCGGACTCTCTCCCGGGCAGCCCGGCAACTATAGCAACGCGGCGCGGCGGTTGGCGAAACGAGGACGACGCTGCCCGCCGGGTCCCGACTGGGCGAAGATGGGCGCATGGATTCCCCCCACGGCGCCGCCGCCGATGTCGTGACCTTGTGCCGGGACCTGATCCGGATCGACACCTCCAACTACGGACGGGGGACCGCCGCCGGCGAGCGGGAGGCTGCCGAGTACATAGCGGCCACGCTCGACGAGGTGGGCATCGAATCCACCCTGCTGGAGTCCGAGCCGCGCCGCACCACGCTCGTCGCCCACTGGGAGCCGCCCGGCTGTGACCGGTCCCTGCCGCCGCTGCTGCTGCACGGCCACACCGACGTCGTGCCGGCGGTCGCCGCCGACTGGCAGGTGGACCCCTTCGCGGGCGAACTCAGGGACGGCTACATCTGGGGGCGGGGCGCCGTCGACATGAAGGACTTCGACGCGATCATCCTGGCCGTGGTCCGCGACCGGGTCCGCACCGGCCGTGCGCCCCGGCGTCCGATCCGGCTGGTGATGACCGCCGACGAGGAGGCCGGCGGCGGGCTCGGCGCCGGCTGGCTGGCCGCCAACCACCCCGGCCTGCTGGCCGACTGCAGCGAGGCGATCGGCGAGGTGGGCGGCTTCTCGCTGACGGTCAACGACCGCCGCCTGTACCTGGTCCAGGTGGCCGAGAAGGGGATCGCCTGGTTGAACCTGATCGCCGACGGACGGGCCGGGCACGGCTCGTTCCGCAACGATGACAACGCGATCACGTCGCTGGCCGAGGCCGTCACCCGGATCGGCAACCACCGGTGGCCGGTGCGGCTCCACCCCGCCCAGCGCGCCCTGCTGGAGGCCATCGAGGACGCCCTCGGCGTCCAGCTCACCGCTGACACCGCAGAGGAGACGCTGGCCCGGGTCGGCTCGCTGGCCCGGATGATCGGGGCCACGATGTCCAACACCGCCAACCCGACCATGCTGCAGGCCGGCTACAAGATGAACGTCATTCCCGGCCGGGCCACCGCCAGCGTCGACGGCCGGTTCCTGCCGGGGTACGAGGACGAGTTCTACGCCACGATCACCGGCCTGCTCGGCGACAAGGTGCGCTACGAAGTGGAAACCTCCGACATCGCCGTGGAGACCGACTTCACCGGCGACCTGGTCGCGGCGATGAGCCGCTGCCTGACCGCGGAGGACCCCGAGGCCGTCCCGGTGCCGTTCATCATGAGCGGCGGCACCGACGCCAAGGCGTGGTCGCGGCTGGGCATCCGCTGCTTCGGCTTCGCGCCGCTGCGGCTCCCGCCCGAGCTTGACTTCGCCGCGCTCTTCCACGGGGTGGACGAGCGGGTGCCGGTCGAGTCGCTGGACTTCGGCTGCCGCGTCCTCGACAGGTTGCTCGACGAGGCCTAACCCAGCCCTGCCCTGAGGTCCTCGTCGCCGGCCGCCCCCTCGACCGGACGCCGCGACAGCCCCACCGAGCCGGCCCCGGGCTCGCGGGACAACGCCGCCGCCACCGCCACGGACTCGTTCACCGTCGGGTAGGTCGGACGCAGCTGGACCGAGCGCAGCCGGGTCTTCTCCCGCTTCGCCTTGCGGGAGGCAGCCACAAGGTTGAGACCTTCCACGAAGATCGCGAAGGCCATCGGGCCGTAGATCAGCGCCTTGTCGATGTGGTACCCGAAGCCCTCAGCGATCAGGAAGACCCCGATCAGCAGCAGGAAGGACAGCGCGAGCATCTTCACCGTCGGGTGGTGGTTCACGAACGCGAAGATGAAGCGCGAGGCGAACAGCATGATGCCGAACGACAACACCACCGCGGTGATGATCACGATCATGTTCTCCGTCATCCCCACCGCTGTGATCACGGAGTCCAGCGAGAACACGATGTCGAGCGCCAGGATCTGCGCGATCACCGAGCCGAAGCTGCTGGCCTTCTGCTCGCTGTCGTGGTGCTCCTCGGCGCCCTCCAGCTTCTGGTGGATCTCGTGGACCGCCTTGTACACCAGGAACAGCCCGCCGAAGATCAGGATGAAGTCCTTTATCGAGAACCCCGCCCCGGCGACTTCGACGACGTCCTCCTTCAGTGTGATGATCCAGCCGGCCAGGAAGACCAGGCCGACCCGCAGCACCATCGCCAGCGTCAGGCCGAGGTTGCGGGCCCTGGCCTGCTGCTCGCGGGGCAGCTTGCTGGCCAGGATCGAGATGAAGATGACGTTGTCGACGCCGAGCACGATCTCCAGCACGAACAGCGTGAGGAAGACGGCGATCAGGTCCGGGGTGAGGGCGAAGGTGAAGTCCACCCCGGAATGGTACGGGGACGGGGGTAGCTGGCCCAGCCCCCTACTCGCCGGCGTCCGGACGGAGCGCGTTCGGACCGCCGGAGACGTCCTCCAGCGCGGCGACGATCTCGGCCGGCAGCGCGGTCTCGTCGACGGCGAGGTACTCCTCGAGTTGCGCCGCGGTCCGGGCACCGAGGAGCGGCGCTGTCACACCGGGGGCGTCCCGCACCCACAGCAGGGCCACCTGGGCCGGGGTCAGGTCGAGGCCGTCGGCGGCCACCGCCACCGCATCGACCACAGAGCGGGACCGGGCCTCGAGGTACGGCTGGACGAACCACGCGAAGTGGGTGGCGGCGCCGCGGGAGTCGCGCGGGATGCGATGGCGGTACTTGCCGGTCAGCACCCCCCGCCCGATCGGCGACCAGGGGAACAGGCCCAGCCCGAACGCCCGGACGGCCGGGATCACCTCGACCTCGGCGCGCCGCGCCAGCAGCGAGTACTCCACCTGCGCGGCGGTGATCGGCGCCCGCCCGGGGAAGGCGTTCTGCCAGGTGGCGGCCTGGGCGGTCTGCCAGCCGACGAAGTTCGACACCCCCGCGTAGCGCACGTCGCCGGCCGCCACGGCGGTGTCGATGGCGGCCAGCGACTCCTCGATCGGGGCCGAACCCCAGGCGTGGAGCTGCCAGATGTCTATGTGGTCGGTGCCCAGCCGGCGCAGCGACTCGCGCAGGTCGGCCAGCAGCGCCTGCCGCGAGGTGTCGATCACCCGCTCGCCGTCGCGGATCCCGAAGCCTGCCTTGGTGGCGATGACCAGGTCCTCGCGCCGGACATCGGTGCGGATCAGCCGCCCGATCATCCGTTCGGCCTCGCCGGCGCCGTAGGCCGCGGCGGTGTCCACCAGTGACCCGCCGGCCTCGACGAAGGCCCGCAGCAGCGCCCTGGCCTCCTCGCCGCGGATGTCGCGCCCCCAGGTGAGTGTGCCCAGCCCCAGCCGGGAGACCTGGAGCCCGCTGGTGCCTACCGGTCTGCGTTGCATGTCAGGGCTGCAGGTAGCCGAACCAGAGCAGCCCGGCCAGCACGGCGGCCAGCGCGAGCCGGTACCAGACGAAGATGGCGAAGCTGTGCTTGCTGACGTACCTCAGCAACCAGTGGATGACCCCCAGCCCGACCAGGAAGGCGACGCCGGTGGCGGCGGCGGTCGGCCCCCATGCCACTGCTGATTCGGCACCGAGGTCCTTGAGCTTGTAGATGCCGGACCCGAAGACCGCCGGGATCGCGAGCAGGAAGGCGTACCGGGTCGCGGCGGGACGCGAGTAGCCAAGGAACAGTCCTGCCGAGATCGTCGCGCCCGAGCGGGAGACGCCAGGGATCAGCGCCAGCGCCTGCGCGAAGCCGAGCGCGATCCCGTCCAGCCAGGTCAGGTCCTTCAGTTCATAGGTGTGCCGGGCGAACCTGTCAGCCAGCCACAGCAGGACGGCAACCCCGCCGAGCGCGGCCACCGTGATCCACAGGTTGCGCAGCCAGGTGTCGATGGCGTCCTCGAACAGCAGCCCGGCGACCACGATCGGGATCGAGCCGAGGATCACCAGCCAGCCGATCCTGGCGTCCGGGTCATTGCGGGGGATCCGTCCGAACAGTGCGAGCACCCAGTGCTTGATGATCCTGGCGATGTCGCGGGCGAAGTAGACGACGACGGCGGTCTCGGTACCGAGCTGGGTGATGGCGGTGAAGGCCGATCCCGGGTCGCGGCCCTGGAAGAACAGCTGCCCCACTATCGACTGGTGCGCGCTTGAGGAGATCGGCAGGAATTCCGTCAGGCCCTGCACTATCCCCAGCACTATCGCTTCCAGCCACCCCATGCAGCACCCCTTTCGCCCGGCCCAGCCTAACCACTCCACCGGCCGGGCCGCCGCGGTGCACGCCGGGAGTCCACGGGTAGGCTGCGCTGCGTGCGTGCCTGGCCTGCTCCCGACGTCCCGTCGCTGCCCGGACCGGCCGGGACCGTCGAGCTGTACGACAGCAGGTCCGGCCGGCGGACGGTGCTCGCACCGCGGGCGGGTGAGGCCCGGGTCTATGCCTGCGGGATCACTCCGTACGACGCCACCCATCTGGGTCACGCCTTCACCTACGTGACTGTCGACCTGCTGAACCGGGCGTTGCTGGACTGCGGCCACCGGCTCAGCTATGTCCAGAACGTGACCGACGTCGACGACCCGCTGCTGGAACGTGCCGAGCGGGACGGGGTCGACTGGCGGGACCTCGCCGCGGCGCAGACCGACCTGTTCGCCGCCGACATGGCCGCGCTGCGGGTGCTACCGCCCGAGCCGTACCTTGGCGTGGTCGAGAGCCTGCCGCTGATCATCGCCGCCCTTGAGCGCCTGGCCGGTGCCGGACGGCTCTACCAGGTGGACGATGCCAACCCCGACTGGTACTTCGACGTCACCGGGCTCGACCTCGGTGGCCTGCCGGCCGAGGTGGCGCTGGCGCTGTTCGCCGAGCGCGGCGGTGACCCCGAACGGCCCGGCAAGCGCAACCCGCTGGACTGCCTGGCCTGGCGGGTCGCCCGGCCGGGTGAGCCGGCCTGGCCCTCGCCGTTCGGCGCCGGGCGACCCGGCTGGCACATCGAGTGCGCGGCTATCGCCGTCGACACCCTTGGGCCCGCCTTCGACGTTCAGGCCGGTGGCAATGACCTGGCCTTCCCGCACCACCCGATGTGCGCCGCCGAGGCGACTGCGCTCACCGGCGAACCGTTTGCCGCGTGCTACCTGCATGTCGGCATGGTCGGGCTGGCCGGGGAGAAGATGAGCAAGTCGCTGGGCAACCTCGTGTTCGTGAGCAACCTGATGGTCGAGGGCTTCGACCCGATGGCGATCCGGCTCGCGCTGCTGGCCCGCCACTACCGGGCCGACTGGGAGTTCACCACCGCCGACCTCACCGTCGCCGAGCGGCGGCTGCGGGTGTGGCGGCAGGCCTGCGCCGCGGCCGCCGGCGCACCGGCCGAGCCGGTGC
>JAEZGC010000293.1 GCA_023437345.1 Actinomycetes bacterium | reverse complement strand
GGGCTACATCGCCCACCCGCCCGCAATCATCAAAGACCCGGCAGCAGGCCGCCGGCCAGCAGACCGGCGAGAACGCCACCGACGATGGGGCCAACCACCGGAATCCAGGCGTAACCCCAGTCCGAATCCTCCTTGTTGGGAATCGGGAGGAAGGCATGCGCAATGCGCGGGCCGAGGTCACGAGCAGGGTTGATGGCGTAGCCGGTGGGGCCACCGAGGGAGATACCGATGCCGACGACCAGCAGCGCGACCGGCAGAGCGCCGAGCCACCCGATGCCATCGGTGGTACCGGTGAAGTAGCCCAGGCCGATGATGAAGAACACCAGGACGAAGGTGCCGATGACCTCGGTCACGACGTTCCAGCCGGAGCTGCGAACCTCAGGAGCGGTCGAGAAGACGCCACGCTTGTAGCCGGACGGGGCATCCTCTTCGAACTGCTTCTTGTAGGCGAGCCACATCAGCACGGCACCGATGATGGCGCCGAGCATCTGGGCGATGAGGTAGATCGCGATCGCTGCGGGATCGATCGGCTGGCCGGTGACCGCGTTGCGGGCCGCGAGGCCCAGCGTCACGGCCGGGTTGATGTGCGCACCCGACTGCCAGGAGACCACGACGCCGGCGAAGACCGCAATGCCCCAGCCCCAGTTCACGAAGAGGAAGCCGGTGCCTTGACCCTTGTTCTTTGCCAGCAGGTTGTTCGCAACCACACCACAGCCGAGGAGCACGAGCATTGCCGTGCCAACTGTCTCGGACACGAAGATGGTTCCGTAGTCCACGATTGCTCACTTTCCGACACCTGACCTGGTGTCAGTTAAGGGCGTCTAGAAGGACGCAGTTGTTGTCTTGAGTCAACAGCAAGAGAAGGGACGGGAAAGCGTCGCCGACGCGGGAGCGGATCTCCGGGATCAGGCCGGTGGCCTGGGGAACGGAGGGCCGGCGGACAGCAGGGACCGGGTCGACGAGCGGAACTCCGCGACCTGGACGTGACGGTGCTCGACATGCCGCACCGGGGCCTTCATGACAGTCCCGCTCGCCGAGGCCCGGCGCCGCGAGCGGGGGTTGGGACAGTGGTCAGCGAGGTCGGCTTCTTCCTTGATGCCCACCGCACAGAAGTCAGCGTTCGCCTGCGCGGCGGCAGCCGAGAGGTTCATCCGACTCCTTCGTACCCTGAACCACGACAGGAGGTGCCGGCGCGTCACGCGCCCCTCCCGCTGGGCCCCATCTTGCCCAGACTTGAACGCATGCGCTACACCTGTGAACGAACGTGCAGCGAAAGGGCGGGGTAATGAACGACCGGTACGAAGAGATGTACCAAGCCGCCACCCGCTACTACATTCAGGGCGAAACGATGGAGTCGATCGCCCATCAGTTGAGATTGTCCCGCTCCTCGGTTTCCCGGCTTCTGAAGGAAGCGCGGGAATCGGGCCTGGTGCGAATCAGCCTCGCCGACCACACCGGGTCCCAATCGCCGCTGGCCGCCACGCTCGCCCAGGCCTTCGGGGTGCGGGTCCATCTCGTCCCGGTCCGGGAGAGCGCCAACGAGAACCTGCGCTTCGACCAGGTGGCGCGGCTGGCCGGCCGGCTGTTCACCGAGGCCGTCGACGACCACCAGCTGATCGGCGTCGCGTGGGGGGTCACCCTCTCCCACGTCGTGCGCCACCTTGGACGGCGGCCGCTGGTCGGGTCGACAGTCGTCCAGATGAACGGCGGCGCCAACCAGCGCAGCTCCGGCATCCCCTACATCGGCGAGATCCTGCAGTCGATAGGAGACGCCTTCGACGCGAAGGTCGTGCTGTTCCCGGTGCCGGCCTTCTTCGACTACGCGGCCACCAAGGACGCGATGTGGCGGGAGCGGTCGGTGCAGAACGTGCTGCGGCTGCACGCCAAGCTCGACCTGGCCGTTTTCGGGGTCGGCTCGCTGCAGGGGATGGTGCCGTCCCACGTCTACTCCTCGGGCTACATGGACGCCAGCGACATGCGCAAACTCGCCGACGACGGGGTGGTCGGCGACGTGTGCACGGTCCTGCTGCGCGAGGACGGCACGTACGCCGACATCGACTACAACGCCAGGGCGACCGGGCTGACCCCCGCCGAACTGCAGACCGTGCCGCGCCGGATCTGCGTGGTCGCCGACCCGTCCCGGGCGCCGGCGGTGGTCGGTGCGCTGCGGGCCGGCACCGCCACCGACCTGGTCATCGACGAAGCGACGGCACGGGCGATAGCCGAGCGCGCCAGGCTGTGATCCCGTCGTTTTCCCAACCCCTCACCCCTGCTGTGCACATTCGGCGAACTGGCCGCTGCCTACTGGCCGCCGTCAGGTCACTGACCTAGCCTGACTGGCAGGGACGACCTGCGCGTGGTCCTTGGACGGTGTTGTCCGCACTCGGATCGGAGGTTTCGTGCGCAAGCTAGCTGTCGATGTCGTGGTCATCGGAGGCGGCTCGACGGGCGTCGGGGTGGTGCGGGACGTCGCGATGCGGGGCTATTCCGCAGTCCTGCTCGACCGGGCCGATCTCGGCCAGGGCACATCCGGCCGGTTCCACGGCCTGCTGCACTCCGGCGGACGCTACGTGGTCAGCGACCCGCAGTCGGCCACTGAGTGCGCCGAGGAGAACGTGATTGTCACCAGGATCCACGCCGACGCCGTGGAGACCACCGGCGGCTACTTCGTCACCGCACCCGGCGACGACCCCGCCTTCGGCGACAAGTTCCTCGCCGGGGCGGCCGCGACCCGCGTCCCGGCCCGTGAGGTGAGCGTGGCGGAGGCGCTGCGCAACGAGCCCCGGCTGAACCCCGGCATCCTGCGCGCCATCGAGGTCCAGGACGGCTCGGTGGACGGCTGGCAGATGATCTGGGGGGCGGCCAGGTCCGCCGAGGCCTACGGCGCGAAGGTGCTGACCTACCACAAGGTCACCCGGATCGAGCGGGATGGCGGCCGCGTGGCAGCCGTGTACGCCACCGACCTCAAGGACGGCGAGGACGTCAGGATCGAGTGCAACTTCGTGCTCAACTGCGCCGGGCCGTGGGCCGGCCAGGTGGCGGCGATGGCCGACTGCCACCCCGTCGACGTCATCCCCGGCCGCGGGATCATGGTCGCGATGAACCACCGGCTGGTGAACCGGGTCATCAACCGGCTGATCCACCCCTCCGACGGTGACATCCTCGTCCCGGTCCACACCGTCTGCATCATCGGCACCACCGACGTGAAGGTGGAGGACCCCGACAACCTCGCCATCCCGCGCGAGGAGGTCCAGCAGATGCTGGACGCCGGCGAGATCCTGGTTCCCGGGTTCCGCCAGTCGCGGGCACTGCACGCCTGGGCGGGCGCGCGTCCGCTGATCAAGGACAAGCGGGTCTCCGCCTCCGACACCCGCCACATGAGCCGCGGCATGGCGGTGATCGACCACACCGACCGCGACGGGCTGGACGGCATGCTGACGATCGGCGGCGGCAAGCTGACCACCTACCGGCTGATGGCCGAGCACATAGTCGACGAGATGTGCCGCAAGCTCGGCGAGACCCGGGCCTGCCGCACCGCCGACGAAGCCGTGCCCGGCTCCAACCCCGGCACGACGTACCACGTCACCCACCGGCTCGCCGAGCGCGAGGAGGACCGGCTCGAGGACCAGATCATCTGCGAGTGCGAGCTGATGAACCGTGGCATGTTCCTCAAGGCGTGGGACGACCAGCCACAGGCCAGCTTCGACGACATCCGGCGACAGCTCCGGCTCGGCATGGGCCCCTGCCAGGGCGGCTTCTGTTCGATGCGGGCGACCGGCATCGCGCTGGAGACCCGCCACATCGACGTGGAGCGCGCCACCGGCCTGCTGCGGCTGTTCCTGAAGAACCGCTGGCTCGGGCTGTGGCCCATCCTGTACGGCGACCAGGTGCGCCAGACCGCGCTCGACAACTGGATGTACCAGGGAACCCTCGACGTCGAGCACCTCCCGCAGGAAGAGACCGAGGTGGAACTGTGAGCCGGGTAGTCGTCATCGGAGCGGGGATCGCCGGCCTCGGCGCCGCCATCCAGCTCGCCACCGCCGGGCTGCAGGTCACCCTGCTCACCAAGGGCACCGGCGGCCTGCAGCTGTCCCAGGGCACCATCGACGTGCTCGGCTACACCGGGACCAACGGCTCGACGGTCCGGGTGGCAGACCCGCTGGCGTCGATCGCCGAGCTGGCCGCTACTACCCCATCCCACCCGTACGCGGTGATCGGGGCGGACGCGGTCCGCGCCGGCATCGCCTTCATCCAGGACCTGCTCGGGCCTGACCTGCTGGTCGGCCGGCCGGACGCCAACCAGTCGCTGCCCACCGCGGTCGGCGCGGTGCGCCCCACCTGCCTGGCCCAGCCAGGCATGCTGGCCGGCGCCTGCGTGGACGGTGCGACGTTCGCGATCGTGGGGCTGCGGCAGCTCAAGGACTTCCACCCCGACCTGGTGGCCGGCAACCTCGCCCGCACCGTCCTGCCCGATGGCGGACGGCTGCAGGCCCGGGCGCTGTACGTCGACGTGGCGGCGCGGCCGGGTGAGGGGGACTCCAGCGGCCTCGCCTACGCCCGGGCGTTCGACAGCGCCGCCTACCGGGCGTCCTTCGCCGACCGGCTGCGGCCGATGCTGTCCGAGGGCGAGACCGTTGGGCTGCCCGCCGTCCTCGGGCTGCGCGACCTGACCGCCTGGCGCGACCTGGCCGACAAGCTGGAGCACCCCGTGTTCGAGATCCCGCTGCCGCCACCCTCGGTCCCGGGGATGCGGCTCAACACCGCCCTCGTCGCGGCCGCCCGCAGTGCCGGCGTCCGGATCGTCAACGGCTCGTGGGTCACCACGCCGCGGATCGAGGCGGGCCGGGTGCGCAGCGTCCAGTTCACCACCGCCGGCGCGCTGCGGGAGTTCAGCGCCGACGCCTTCGTGCTGGCCGGCGGCGGGTTCGAGTCCGGTGCCCTGAACCTCGATTCCCACGACCAGGTCACCGAGCGGGTCTTCGGGCTGCCGCTGGCCGGACTGGGTGACGACCTGGTCCACGGCGACTACTGGGGCGCGCAGCAGCCGTTGTTCGCCGTCGGTGTCGCTGTCGACGAGTCGATGCGGGTCATCGAACCCGGTGGGGGGCCGGTGTACGACAACCTCTGGGCGGCCGGCGGGGTGCTGGCGGGAGCGCAGCGGTGGAGTGAGAAGTCGGGCGAGGGTATCGCCCTTGGTAGTGCGGTCAAGGCCGCCGAAGCGATCGCGAAGGAGTTCGGATGAGCGACAGCCTCGACTTCGCCGGGCACGAGTTCGCCAGGGCGAGCCTCGACCACTGCGTGAAGTGCACGATCTGCGAAACTGTCTGTCCGGTGTCGGCGGTCACCCCGCTGTTCTCCGGGCCGAAGTTCGTCGGCCCGCAGGCGGAGCGCTTCCGGCACGGAGAGTCGGTCGACCACTCCCTCGACTACTGCTCGAGCTGCGGCGCCTGCACGCTCGCCTGTCCCCAGGGCGTCCAGATCGCCGAGCTGAACTCGCAGGCGCGCGCGGTGATGAAGGCCGACCACGGCATGCCGGTCCGCGACCAACTGATCTCGCGCACCACCTTGATGGGGACGATGATGACGCCGGTGGCGCCGATCGCCAACGCGGTGCTGGCCAACAAGCCGATCCGCACCGTCGTGGAGAAGCTGTTCGGCGTTCACCGCGACGCCCCGATGCCGCCTGCCCAGACCCAGACCATCCAGGGCTGGCTGAAGAAGCGGGGTCCGCGTCCCACCCCCGCCACCCGCGGCACCGTGGTGTTCTTCCACGGCTGTGCCGGCGGCTACTTCGAGGTGGAGACCTCGAAGCGGTCCATCGAGGTGCTGGAGTACCTCGGCTATGAGGTGCTGGTCCCGCGGCAGGGCTGCTGCGGCCTGGCGCAGCAGTCCAACGGGCTGTTCGACGCCGCCACCGCCTCGCTGCTCAAGCTGTGCGACGACCTGCGCTCGGCCGGTGGCGAGCTGACGATCATCTCCTCGTCCGGCTCCTGCACCGGCATGTTGAAGCACGAGGCGCACGAGATCATGGGCGTCACCGACGACCGGCTGGTCGACGTCGCCACCCGGATCCGCGACATGATGGAGTTCCTGCTCGACCTGCACGAGGCCGGGGAGCTGCCCGAGCCGGGCAGGATCGACATGACCGTGCCCTACCACGCGCCGTGCCAGCTGAAGAGCCAGGGCATGGGGATGCCGGCCCTTGACGTGCTGCGACTGGTTCCCGGCCTGACGGTTGTCGAATCGGGAGCCACCTGCTGCGGGATCGCCGGCACCTACGGGCTGAAGAAGGAGAAGTACGAGATCGCCCAGGCGGTGGGCAAGCCGTTGTTCGACATGGTGCGCGAGACCAACCAGGACCTGGCCCTGTGCGACACCGAGACCTGTCGCTGGCAGATCCAGAAGGGGTCCGGCGTCCGGACCGAGCACCCGATCTGGCTGATCCACAAGGCCTACGGTCTTTCAAGCTGAGAATTTCTAAGGTAGGCTGGCCGCTCCGGGGGGAAGAAGAGCAAGCCGTCCACTGAAGAAGAAGGTCATGCCCGTCTCACCCCCCCGTTGCGTGTCGGTCGTGCTCGCCGCAGTTGCGACCGCGGCCGCATCACTTCTCGTCGCCGTGCCCGCCGCTGCGTCCCCCGACGACATTGCAGCCTTCGGCATCTCCCAGCCCACCGTCGTGACGATTCGCGGCACCGGCGACATCACCACCGAACTGGCGAAGGCAGTCGGCACCGCTGCCACCGCCGACCGGCCCCGGCTCGTCGAGCTCCCGGCGGGCCAGTTCAAGGTCAAGTCGGTGATCTCGGTGAAGAACCACGTCTACCTCTCCGCGCAGCCCGGCACCCTGGTCACCTGGACCGGCGGCTCCGGCCAGATGCTCTGGTTCAACTCGGTCACCAGCGGGGTGTCGGGTGGGGTCTGGGACGGCGCCAAGCGGAGCACAGCCAATGTCTTCGCCGTGAAGGCAGGTGTGCTGAAGCTGGAGAACCTCACGCTGCGCAACGCCGGCAAGAACGGCGTCGCAGCCTACGGCGGCTCCAAGCTGACCGTGCGCACGGTGACCGCCACCGGCAACAAGAAGGACGGCGTCTACCTGGAGGCGTCGGTCCTGGATGCTGTCGGCCTGAAGGCCATCAAGAACCGGCGCAACGGCCTCCAGCTGTCGGGCCGGTCGACGGGGGCGATCAGTTCGAGCCAGCTCGACGGCAACGGCACTGCGGTCACCGGGTCGACGACGGGCAAGACGGGCCACGGCCTCGGAGTCGCCTCCTCGCAGCTGAGCGTGAGCAACAGCACCATGTCGAGCAATCGGGTGTGCGGCGTCTCGCTGACCGGTTCCGCCCAGGTGACCATCTCCGACAGCAGGCTCAACAGCAACCGGCGCCACGGCCTGGGTACCACGGCGGGCTCCAAGGCGACCCTTGTCGACACCACAGTCGCCAGCAACCGGTACAACGGCGTGCTGGCGTCCGGCTCCGGCACCCGGGTCGACCTCAACCGGGTCACCATCACCGGTTCCACAAAGCACGGCCTGTCCGTCCCCACCCGGGGGACGGCGACCATTACCGCCACCTCGATCTCCGGATCGGGGAAGGTGAACGCCTCTGTCTCGAGCAAGGGACGCCTGACGATCCTGGCCGGCAACACGATCAGCAAGGCCAGGTCGCACGGGATCGCGGTGTCCAGCAAGGGCACGCTGACCATCTCCGGCGAGGGCAACCTGGTCCAGTCCAATCGCGGCAACGGCCTGCTGGTCTCGAAGAAGGGCACGGCAGCCCGGATCAGCCAACCGGTGCGGTTCGTCAGCAACAAGAAGAACGCCATCCTGGTCAACTCCAAGGCGAAGCTGAGCATGGTCGCCTGCAGCTACTCGGGCAACGGCGGCAAGACCCGTGCGGCGAAGTCCGGCGGAATGATCACCACGATCACCGTCAGCTGAACGGCGGACGTCGAACAGCCGACGCGGGGCCCGGGCGCAGGGGCCGGGCCCCCGCGGGTGGGGGGGG
>JAEZGC010000233.1 GCA_023437345.1 Actinomycetes bacterium | reverse complement strand
GTCAGTGCGCGTTGTGTTGGCACTTATTGGTTTCCAGGAGTCGTTAACGAGATGTCCCTGGATCCTCGGCCCGCTTCTCCTGGGACTACCGTCCCAAGTCGAAACCAGTCACCCCCTGTTGAGTTGTCTCGGGCCGCTCACGCGCCCCAGCCTCGCAAGTCTACCCGATTCGGCCGCTGTGGTGGATCGCTAGGGTGGGGCGCATGGAAAAGCCATTCGTCGATCCGCCCGAGGGCCCGGCCCCGACCGAGTTGAAGATCATCGACCTTGAGGTCGGCACCGGCCCCGAAGCCGTCCCCGGCAAGCGGGTTGCGGTGCACTACGTCGGGGTGGCCTACTCCACCGGCGAGGAGTTCGACTCCAGCTACGGACGGGGTGAGCCGCTGGTCTTCGGCCTCGGCGCCCGCCAGGTGATCTCCGGCTGGGACCAGGGCATCGTCGGGATGAAGGTCGGCGGACGCCGCCGGCTCGAGATCCCGGCCCACCTCGCCTACGGCGATCGCGGCGCCGGTGGCGTGATCAAGCCGGGCGAGAGCCTGATCTTCGTCTGCGACCTGGTCGGCGTCCGCTAGCAACCGACCGCCCGGTGCCCACGCTGTGAGTTCCTCGCGCGTACTCGCGCGAGGAACTCACTCTCAAACCGTTTGGGCCTGCGGCGGCTCGCAGATCCCCCGGAAGCTGAACCGGAACACCAGGTCGCCGGCCGGCAGCCGGTACTCCGGGTGGGTCATGGCGCCCCAGGAGTTGTCGCCGCCCACCCCGCGCCGCATCAGTGCCGCACGCAGCACGGTGTGCCGCACCGGCGGCAGTTCGGTCGGGTGGGCGGCGTTCTCGATCTCGAACGGCGTCCACGGCAGCGCCGAGAACTCCATCGGCTCCTCGGCCTCGAACCGCAGCCCCCAGCCCCGGTCGTCGGTGACGCTGGCCCAGCGGACCCCCGTCCGGCTGCCCGCCTCCTGCGGACGCAGGTAGCCGGTCAACTGGTCGGCGACGTCGGCCGAGTACACACCCAGCCGGGCACCGCCGCGCCGGTCGACGTAGCACTCCAGCGGGCCCTCGCCGTACCAGCGCAGGTGGTGCAGCGCGGCGTCGGCCAGCAGCATCAGGCCGAACTCGGGCAGGTCGGGCAGCCCGTCCCCCGGTTGCAGGGTCACGGTGACCTCGATCCGGCCGTCGCCGTCCACCCGGTAGCGCGCCTCGCAGTGGCTGGTCGGCGTGGTCGGCAGCAGGTAGCGATAGGTGACCTCGACGGCCTCGCCGTGCACTGCGACGGTCGGGTTCTCCCCCTCGGCCAGGTCGGGGTACCGGCTGGCCAGCAGCCACTGGCCGTCGCGGAAGGGCATCTTCCAGCCCCGCTCGTTCGAGGTCGGCGCGTGCCAGAAGTTCGGCTGCGGGATGCCGCGCAGCAGTTCGCGTCCGCCGTCCGGGGTGTCGCCGAAGCGGTAGGAGACCAGGCCGCCGTAGAGCCGGGAGAAGATCGCGTGGAAGCCCGGGCCGCGGACGCCGTAGTTGTGGATCCCGCGGATCAGCTCCGGCGCCCGCCCCGAGCGGACGGGGGCCGGCCGCTCGCCCACCCGGAACACGCCCTGGCCGAAGGCCACCTCGAAACCGGCCGGCGCCCAGCTCGACTCCTCGCGCAGCCGGAAGCTGACGTCGGTGGCGTACTCCCCCGGCGTGGACGGCAGCGCCACGGGCAGCGGGTAGGTCCGGGTGCCGCCTGGCGGGACGTCGGTCGCCAACCCGGCGCGGGCCAGCTCGCGGCCCTCGACACTTAGGGTGACGACGCAGTCGTAGGCCGAGGAATCGGTGAACAGCAGCCGGTTCTCCACCTCGACGCCGTCACGGCCCACCGCCACCCGCAACCCCTGGTAGACGTGCTTGACCTCCTGGACCGCCGGCTTGGGAGTGTGGTCGGCGAACAGGATGCCGTCACCGGAGAAGTCGCCGTCGTGCGGCGCCTCGAGCGAGTCGCCGCCGTAGCCGAAGAACCGGCGGCCGTCGCGGTCGGTCCGGGCGATCGCCTGGTCGGCGAAGTCCCAGATGAACCCGCCCTGGAAGAGCGGCTCGCGGTAGGCCAGGTCGAGGTAGCGGTCGACGGCGCCGAAGGAGTTGCCCATCGAGTGCGCGAACTCGCACAGCAGGAACGGCTTGTCGCGGTGGCTTCGCAGGAACTCCTCGACGCGGTCGGCCGGGGTGTACATCTGGCTGACCACGTCGCTGGTGTCGGGGAAGCGCGGGTCCCAGGTGACGCCCTCGTAGTGCACCGGACGGTCGTCGACTGACCGGAAGTAGTCGGCGACGGCCAGCAGGTTGGAGCCGCCGTAGGACTCGTTACCGCAGGACCACATCACGATGCTGGGGTGGTTCTTGTCGCGCTGCAGCATGCTGGCCGCCCGGTCGAGCAGGACCTCCCGCCATTGCGGCAGGCTGCCCGGCAGGGCCTGGTCATCGGTCAGCTCGCCGCGGATCACCAGGTCCCACATCGCGTGCGACTCAAGGTTCATCTCGTCGACCACGTAGAGGCCGTAGCTGTCGCACAGCTCGTAGAAGAAGCCGTTGTTCGGGTAGTGGCTGGTGCGCACCGCGTTGATGCCGAGGCGCTTCATCAGCCGCAGGTCGGCCTCGGTCTGCTCGCGGGTCATCACCCGGCCCTGCAGCCCGAACTCGTGGCGGTTGACCCCCTTGAACACGATCCGTTGGCCGTTGATCCGCAGCAGGCCCCCCTCGATCCCGAAGCGGCGGACTCCGACCCGCTGCGGGATGTACTCGGTCAGGCGCCCGTCGTCGTCGCGGACCTCGAGCTCGAGGTCGTAGAGGAGGGGGTCCTCCGCGCTCCACAGCCGCGGCTGCGGCAGCGTCAGGCTGAGGTCGTCGTCCCCGGTGAGCTCGCCCACTCCGGCCAGCCGGGCGGTGACCCGTCCGGCACCGGCAAGCTGGACCGCCACCCGCACCGTCGCCTCGGCGAGGTCCTGGCTGACGGTGGTGGTGATCCGCAGGTCCTCGACGTGGACGGCGGGCCGCCGGTAGAGCACGACGTCGCGGAACAGTCCGGAGAACCTGAAGAAGTCCTGGTCCTCGATCCACGACCCGGAGGTCCACTTGAAGACCTGCGCGGCGAGCTTGTTCTCGCCCTCAACCAGGGCCTGGGTCAGGTCGAACTCGGACGGGGTGAAGCTGTCGCCGGCGTAGCCCACGTAGTGGCCGTTGAGCCACACCGCGACCGCGCTCTCGGCGCCGTGGAAGCACACGCTCAACCGCTCCCCGGGCGCCAGCGGGCGCGTCAGGGTGAAGGTGGTGACATAGCTGCCGACCGGGTTGTAGCGCTGCGGCACCTGGTCGGGCTCGACCTGCTCGTGGCCGTCCCAGGGGTACTGGACGTTGGTGTACTGCGGCCGGTCGTAGCCCTGCAGTTGCAGGTGGGCCGGCACCGGGATGTCGTCCCAGCCGCTGCAGTCGAAGCCGGGCGCCTCGAACCCGGGGACCGTGAGACCGGGGTTCTTCGCGTAGTGGAACTTCCACAACCCGTTGAGGCTCTGCTCGAAGCCGCTGCGCCCGGACGCCGCCTCCCCCGCATCGGCGAACCAGCGGTGGTCGGAGTGGGCGGGCAGTCGGCGGTCGGCGAAGAAGGTGGGATCGGCGAGCCGGGAGGAGCGGAAGGACACGGGACATACTCCTGGGAGCCTGGGACGGTCGGGGCCATGACCAGCGGTGGTGCCGCCCATGGCGGCTGCCGCTACCGTAGCCGCTGATCCGCTCCTGCGCGCCGCGCCCGGCCCGGGCGGCGCACGCTCAGCCCCGCGCCGGGTTCGTGGCGCGGCCGTCCAGCCACAGCTCCAGACTGGGGTCGGAGTGCGAGCCCCCGGAGCCGACGTGCTTGGCCGGCACCACCGGGCCGTTGCGGATGACGTGGACCAGGGCCATCGCGTGGCCTCGGCCGAGCCCGTAGTCCCGGGCGAGCCAGTCGATCACGTCCGCCGCCTTGACCTGCGCCCCGGTGAACCCGTGCTCGGCGGCTTCGGCGAGCAGGACGCGCGGGGTCTTGCCAGTCCGCTTCTCGATGGTGTCCAGATAGGCCTGGAAGGACATGGTGGTACCTCCTGGGGGTCGGGGTCAGCCGGAGCGGTACACCGTACCGTTCACTTTGATCAGATCGCCCGTCCTACCAGCTTCCGCCGCCGCCACCGCCGCCACCGCCGCCGGAAAACCCTCCGCCTCCGGAGAAGCCGCCGCCACCGCCGAAGGCCGAGCCGCTGCTGCCGAAGCTGGAGTCGGAGATGCTGGGCGGTGGTGGCGCCACCGCCGTCGCGACGTGGGAGCCCATGGTGTCCAGCTGCCAGGCCATGGCATGCAGGTTCCAGGTCGAGCCGTAGTACCAGTCGGGGGGACGGGCGGAGAGCCGGCCCATCGCGACCAGCTGCTCGCACACCCTCGTCCAGCGGTCGGTGAGGTCGAACAGCACAGCCCACGGCAGGTACTTGGAGAAGATGTCCTCGCCCTCCTCGAACTGCAGCTGGTCGGCCTCGGCGGTTGCCAGATAGGTGCGGAACCCCTCCACCTGGTCGGTCAGCGCCCGGCCGGTCCCCGACCTGCGGGCCTTGGACAGCTTCGCGGCCACCACCATGCCGGTCACGACCAGTGCGAGCCCGAGCGGCCACAGGTTGAACGCCACCGGACCGAACACGACGAAGGCGGCGAAACCGGCGACCGGCACCAGCACGATCTGCGCCATGCCCGAGCCGGTGGACGCCTGCGCGGTGGGCAGGAACCACCCGCCCCGGTCGGCGGCCTTCTCGGCGGCCCGTCGGACTGCCTTGTCGGCGGCGGTCATGGAACCCGGTTCGGTCAGGTCGGCGACGTCGCCGCTGCCGAACAGGGAGCGCACCAGCGCCCGGCTCGGCTTGTCGGGGGCGCGGTCGGCGTCGATCAGGCGGGCCTGGGGGGGTTCCTCGCTGCGCAGCTTGATCGCGCCGTTGACCGCCAGCGCCATCAGTGTCGCTGTGGTGTGCTTCACCTGCCCGGCGCCGTCCAGCAGCAGCCCGGCCTCGGCAGGCGAGAGTCGCGGCGGCGAGAAGGCGACCGGGATCTCGATGCTGCGCGGGTTGGCGACCTCCACCGCGGTCTGCCCGGACGCCGGGAGCACCCCGGGCGGCAGACCTTCGAAGCGGCGGTCCCCGGTCTTGCCGCGCAGGAAGGCCCAGCCGCCCACCGCGACCAGGCCGGCGGCCCCCGTGGAGCCCAGCAGGATCCCTTGCCCCAGCCGCTGCTCGGCGACCTCGGCGTTCTCCTCGAAGATCGGCGTGTTGGGCGAGACCAGGCCAGGCGTGACGGCGATCCCGACCGTCATCAGCTCTCCGTTGGAGATGGTGTCGTGGGTGAACACGGCCCTGCCCTCGGCGTCGGTGGCCTGGGAGGTGCACGGCCCGGCCTGGCCCGGTTCGGCCACCGAGCAGAACAGCTGCTGCGCCCCACCGGGCACGCTGATCGCGACGGTCATGTTGTTGATCTGCGGCATCGACGAGCCGGTCAGGTCCCAGTACAGCTGGTCGACCCCGTCTGGGGAGCGCATCAGCCCGCCGACCCGGTAGCGCAGCCGGTAGCCGGCAGTGTCCTGGCGGATCACCCGGTCCGGGTCCCCGATCCGGATCCGCACGTACGTGTGACGGGGGCTGCCCAGGTCGAGGTGGGCGATGTCGACCATGTCGGAGACGCCGGGAGTCAGGCTCTCTGCGGAGATCCGGGTGACCGGGAACAGCATGTCCTGCCCGGTGTCCGGGTCTGGCTCGCGGGTGATCAGCGTCCGTTCGAGGCCGTGACGGCCGGAGGAGGAGCCGAACCGGAGCGTGACGGTCTCCACCACGTCGACGGTGCCGTCGGGGTTGAGGGTCGCGGTGATGTCGAAGTCGTCGTAGCTGTCCCTGACCGCGGCGTGGGCGGGGGTGCTGGCCGCGAACGTTGTGGCCAAGGCGAGGACGGTACCCGCCAGCAGCACGCGCAGCGGGCGGGTGAACCGGGAGCCCATCACTCCCCCCGGTTCCGGCTGGCGAGGGCCCGCTGGGCTTCGCGGTCGGCCTCCCTTGCGGCCAGCGTCTGGCGCTTGTCCCAGTCCTTCTTGCCGGTGGCCACGGCGATCTCCACCTTGGCGTAGCCGTCGGAGAAGTAGATCGCCAGCGGGACTATCGTCCGTCCGGAGTTGGTCGTCTCCTTGGCCAGCCTGGCGATCTCCTTGCGGTGCAGCAGCAGCTTGCGGGTGCGCCGCGTGGAGTGGTTCTTCCAGGTTCCGAACTCGTACTCGGGGATGTGGGCGTTGCGCAGCCAGACCTCGCCGTCGTCGACGGTCGCGAAGGCGTCGGCCAGCGACGCCCGTCCGGCGCGCAGGGACTTCACCTCGGTCCCGGTCAGGACGAGTCCCGCCTCAAAGGTGTCGTGCAGGTGGTAGTCGTGACGGGCCTTGCGGTTCTGGGCGACCATGATCCGCCCGGTGGGTCGCGGCATCGGGTTCCTCCTCGCCACCAAGTGTGACAGACGACAACCGCGGCGCCGCGTCAGCGGCGGCAAGGGCGGAGTCTCGACGAGCATCGCGCCAGCGAGGCGAGGAGCAGACGACAACCGCGACGCCGCGTCAGCGCCCTCCCCCGCTGCTACACGTACGGACGCGGGTTGACCCGGGTGCCGTTGCGGTACATCTGCAGGTGCAGGTGGCAGCCGGTCGACAGCCCTGTGGTGCCCACGTAGCCCACGACCTGGCCCTGCTTGACCGACTGGCCGGGCCGCACCACGATGCGGGACTGGTGGGCGTAGCCGCTGGCCATGTTGGCGCCCTTGTAGCTGCCGTAGTTGATGACCGTCCAGTTGCCAAGCCCGTTGGACTGCGAGGTCCGCAGCACCTGGGCGACCTTGCCGTTGGCCATCGCGTACAGCGGCGCACCGCACTTGGCTCCGAAGTCCAGGCCCCAGTGCATCCGCCAGTAGTGGAGGATCGGGTGGTACCGCATCCCGTACGGCGAGCCGGGGTTGGCGTTCACCGGACGGATGAAGCCCTTCGAGTTCACCTTCAGGTGCTTGTCCTTGGCGGCCTGCGCGAGGATCTTCTTGGTGATCGAGGCTTCCTGCTTCTCGAGCTTGTCGTACTGCTCGCGGCTCGCCTCCAGCTCGTGCATGGCGGTGTCGCGCAGCTTGCGGTTCTCCGCGACCAGGCGGGCGACCTCGGCCTCGCGGGCGGCGGCGTCGTTGGCGAGCTCCTTGACCGCGGCGACTTGTGCCTTGCTCTGCCGGCGCTGCTCGGCGACGTCCTCGCGGGCCGCCTCCCTGGCCTGCTTGGCGGCCTCGAGTTGGAGCTGCAGGTCCTGCAACCGTTCCATCTCGGTCGCTGAACTGGAGAAGATCAGCTCGGTCCACTGGGCACGGTCGGCTACCTGCGCGACGTTGTCGGCGTCGAGCATCACGCTGAAGTCGATCAGGCGCGAGTGCCGCTGGTAGGCGGTCCGGGCCACGTCACCGATCAGCCGTTCCTGCTCGGCGAGGTCGGCCTCGCCCTGGGCGACCGCCGCCTCGGACTTCTCAAGCGCCTCTTCGGCCTTCTTGAGGGCCTTGGCGATTTTCGCGTCCTTTTCTCGAGCCTTGGCGAGTTTTCCCTGGACGTAGGCGAGTTCGCGCCGCGCCGTGGCGAGTTTTGTCTCGGATTCCTCCAGCGACGAGGACGCCGCCTTCACCTCGCTCTGCGCGGTGGCGATGCTCGCCTTGGTCTTCGCCAGTGCCTTGCGCACCTTGGCGCGCTGGTCCTGGAGGCTCTCGGCGGACGCCGGGGCGGAGCTGCCCGCGACCAGCCCGAGCAGGAGGACGCCGGCCAGGAGCAGCCGCAGCCAGGTCGCCCGGACGCGGCCCTGCGTCCGATGCGTGACGGTGGGGGAAGGCACCTGGCGCACTATGACTACTCCAATTCGATTCGACTCATACTCGAAGGAACCTGCGAGTTGCTATCAACGTCGGAATAATAGATAGCACGACACCGAGGAGCACAAGGCTTCCCATGGCGAATCCCACGTGCTCCCAGCCGATCCAGGCGGAGATTGTCTTGATCTCGACTTTAGCCTTCTGGACGATCACGAACTCCTGGATGGCGGCCAGGGACAGGCAGGCGAGGCCAGCTCCGACCAGCGCGGCGAGCAGTGATTCCAGCAGGAACGGCAGCATGATGTACCAGTTGGAGGCGCCCACGAGGCGCATGATCCCGATCTCGCGCCGGCGCGAGAACGCTGCCATCCGGATCGTGTTGCCGATCTGGAGGGCGGCCGCCAGCAGCAGCAGGCCACTGGCCAGGACCGTCGCCCAGCGGGCCATGTTCAGCCAGGCGAACAGTGGGTCGAGGATCTCTCTCAGGTCACGGACGGCCTGCACCCCTGGCATCCCCGCGACCATCGAAACGACACCCTGGTATTCCTCGGGATTGACCAGCTTGATGCGGAAGGAATCCTGCATCATTTCCTGGTTCATGGTCTCGAGAATGGGGTCGTCGGCGAATACCTTCTGGAATTCGGCCCACGCTTCGGCCTTGCTCTCGTAGAAGACTTCACGGACCTCGGGGTTGTCGCGCAGCGCCGCGCCGATCGCCGCACGCTCGGCGTCGGTGGCGCCCACCCCGGGCTCGCAATTGCTGCCGCGGGAGTCCTCGACGCACAAGAAGACGCTGATCTCGATGCGGTCGTACCAGTTCCCCTTCAGCAGGTCGACCTGCTGGGTGACCAGGAGCCCGGCGCCGAACAGCGTGAGCGAGACCCACATGGTGACGATGACCGCGAGGTTCATCGACGCGTTGCGGCGCAGACCCGACCACATCTCGCGCAGTGTGTGCCGCATCAGGCAGCTCCTCCTTGTGGGCGCGGCTCACTGGTAGCCATAGACGCCCTTCGTCTGGTCGCGGACCACTTCGCCGGCGACGAGTTCGATGACCCGCTTGCGCATCTGGTCGACGATGGTGGCGTCGTGGGTGGCCATGATGACCGTCGTGTCGGACTTGTTGATCCGGTCGAGGAGCTTCATGATGCCGACGCTGGTCGCCGGGTCGAGGTTGCCGGTCGGCTCATCGGCGATCAGGATCGCCGGCCGGTTGACGAAGGCGCGGGCGATGGCGACCCGCTGCTGCTCACCACCTGAGAGTTCTTCAGGCAGCCGGTCCCCCTTGCCCTCCAGCCCGACGAGTTCGAGCGTCTCGGGCACCACCTTGCGAATCAGCGAGGCGGGCTTGCCGATCACCTGCAGCGCGAACGCGACGTTCTCGGTGACGCTCTTGCCGGGCAGCAGCCGGAAGTCCTGGAACACCGTCCCGATCTGGCGGCGCAGCGCCGGCACCTTCCAGCCGCGCAGGCGGGTCAGGTCCTTGCCCGCCACGTACAGGTGGCCCGAGCTGGGCAGGTACTCGCGAAGGATGAGCCGCAGGAACGTCGACTTGCCCGAGCCGGACGCGCCGACCAGGAAGGCGAACTCGCCCTTGCCGATCTCGACGTCGACATCACGCAGCGCCGGGCGGGTCTGACCCTCGTAGGTCTTGGAGACGCCTTCGAATCTGATCACGGTTGAGGGGCTGGCCGGGATGGACGATGGGGAAGAATTCCTGAGGATCTCTCAGCCGACCTGCCTTGGAGTGTATGCGGCACGGTGGGGGCGGGCCAGCCGCCACGCGGGCCGCGTCCGCGGCGAGGGCGTCGGCCGCCCGGGGTCAGCGGTCGCCCTGCTGGCGGCGCCAGCGGATGCCGGCGTCGATGAAGCCGTCGATGTCGCCGTCGAAAACGGCGTCAGGGTTGCCCACCTCGTGCTCGGTGCGCAGGTCCTTCACCATCTGGTAGGGGTGCAGGACGTAGGAGCGCATCTGCGCGCCCCAGGAGTTGCCGGCGTCGCCCTTGAGGCCGCGCATCTCGGCCTCCTTCTCGGCGCGGGCCCGCTCCAGCAGCCGGGACTGCAGTACCTTCATGCCGGCCACCTTGTTCTGCAGCTGGGACTTCTCGTTCTGCATGGAGACCACGATCCCGGTGGGGATATGGGTGAGCCGGACTGCGGAGTCGGTGGTGTTGACGCTCTGCCCGCCGGGGCCGGAGGACCTGAACACGTCCACCCGCAGGTCGGACTCGGGGATGTCGATGTGGTCGATCTCCTCGGTGACCGGGAACACGTCCACGCCGGCGAAGGAGGTCTGGCGGCGGCCCTGGTTGTCGAACGGCGAGATCCGCACCAGCCGGTGGGTGCCCTGCTCGACCGACAGCATGCCGTAGGCGAAGGGCTCCTTGACAGTGAAGGTGGCCGACTTGATGCCTGCCTCCTCCGCCTCCGACGTCTCGTACACCTCGGTCGGGTAGCCGTGCCGCTCGGCCCAGCGAAGGTACATCCGCAGCAGCATCGCGGCGAAGTCGGCGGCGTCCACTCCCCCGGCCTCGGACCGGATGGTGACCAGCGCTTCCCGCTGGTCGTACTCCCCCGACAACAAGGTGCGGGTCTCGAGGGCGTCGATGTCACGGGTGAGCGTCTTGAGGTCACGCTGGGCCTCGTCGAGGGTGGCCTGGTCCCCTTCCTCGTCGGCGAGTTCGATAAGGACGCCGAGGTCGTCGATCCGGCCGCGCAGCTTGCTGAGCCGGTCAACCTCGGACTGCAGCCGGGAGAGCCGGGAGGTGACCCGCTGCGCGTTCTCCTGGTCGTCCCACAGGTCGGGCGCGGCGACCTCCTCGGAGAGATCGGCGATCTCTGCCCGCTTGGCGGCAGGGTCGAGAACTGCCTCGATCGACGTCAGGGTGCGTTCGAGTTCGGCCAGGTCGGTCTGCAGGTCAGCGGCGGTCACAAGGGGTCAGTCTACCGCTGCGGTCGGTGCCGACCAGCAGCCTGGCGGCGGCTGCCCCGTTAGGGCACTCAGTGGGCGACGTGGAATCGCCGACGCCGGTGCGCGGGGCGCTCGATCTCGTCCAGGACGGCGATCGCCAGGTCGGCTGCCGAGACCTCCGAGCGTCCGTCCGGCCCCTTCAGCAGGACGTCGTCGCTGGTGCGGTACCGTCCGGTGGCCTCACTGGGCACCCACGCCCCGAACTCGGCTGCCGGGCTGATGTAGAACCAGTCCAGCGTCTCCGGGGTGGCGCGCAGCCTGTCGAGCTTCGCCATCCCCAGTTCGACCTCGGGGAGCACCTCCGGTGCGGGTGTGCCGATGTCGAACAGCCGGGGGCCGTCCGGCTCGACCAGGAGCGACGAGGCGCCGCCGAGCACTCCCAGCCGGACTCCGCCCTGGTCGGCGAGGTCGAGCAGGCGCTCGAAGACGCCGCCCACCTTCCCGGCCATGTCGCCCCGCGGTGACAGCGCCTCGAAGACGACCTCGGCGTCGGCGACGGCGCCGGCCAGCACGTCGTCCTCCAGCACGGACCCGGTCAGGTACCTGACTGCGGCTACCGGCTCTGACGGCGCGTGCCGGCTGATCGCGGTGACCTCGTGCCCGCGCCGGGCGGCCTCCGCGACAACAGCGGCGCCGGCGTACCCGGTGCCGCCCAGAACAGTGATGCGGGCCATGCTGTCTCCTCCTTGGCTGGACGACCAGTGCAATCCCGTTGTGGTTTCGACTATTCCGGTTCGGCACACTGACCCGCGGGGCGGGCCGTCCGTGGCCGGCGCGATCTCACTGCCCCTCCCGACCGCCGGGCCGAGGCCGGCCGCCCGGATCAGAGGTCGTTGCCGGCGTAGGACATGTTGAAGCTCTTGTTGGCCAGCGGGAAGTCGGGGACGATCGTGTCCGCCAGGGCGATGCCCAGCGCCGGCCAGGTGGCGAAGGACGGATCCACCACCTTGACCCGGGTCAGCACCCCGCTCGCGTTCAGCTCGACGCGGTGGACGAGGGTGCCCCGCCACGCCTCGACGACCCCCAGCCCGGCACCAGGGGTGGCCTCGGGAGCCGGAGCCGGCGAGGCCGCGTCCAGGCCGGCGATTCGCCCGGCCAGGTCAGCGATCAGGGCTGCGGACACCTCCACCTCACCGACCCGGACGTCGAACCGTGCCCGGACATCGCCGTCGTTCGCGGTGACGACCCGGAACCGGTCGCCGAGATCGACGAACGGCTGGTCGGCCCGCGCGTCCACCGTCAGCCCACAGGCCCGGGCGACGTAGCCGAGTACCCCGATCTCCGCCGCCCGCTCCGGCCGCAGGACGGCTGTGGTGTTCAGCCGGTTGGCGACCATCGGGTGGTCGGTCGCGATCCGCGCCAGGTCGGCGACCTCGGCGGCGACCGCGGCGATCAGGTCGGGCTCCGGTGGGGCGAGCAGGTCCGCGCCACCGATCCGGATCGCGCCGCGCAGCAGCCGGTGGCCGGTGAGCCGGGCGTTGTGGCGCAGCAGGGTCTCCCGAAGCCGTCCGGCGTGCTGGTTCACGATGCCGAATCCGGTGTCGTTGACTATCGCACCCAGGTCGTTGACGTGGTTGTAGAGCCGCTCCAGCTCGAGCAGGAGCGCCCGCACCAGCCGGTCCCGCTCGGCGACCGGGAGCCCGAGGGCGTCCTCGACGGCCATCGCGTAGGCCAGGCTGTGGCCGACAGCGGTGTCGCCGCTGATCCGCTCCGCCAGCCGGACGCCGTCGACCGCCCTGCGGCCCTCGAACAGCTTCTCGACCCCCCGGTGGACGAAGTAGAGCCGCTGGTACATCCGCACGATGGTCTCCCCGACCACGGAGAACCGGAAGTGGCCCGGCTCGATGAGGCCGGCGTGGACCGGCCCGACCGGGATCTCGTACACCCCCTTGCCGGTGACCTCGGCGAACGGGAACCCGGTGTTCGAGCCGAAGTCCGCAGCGGGGTCGGCGTCGGAGAGCATGGGGTGGTAGCCAGTCGGCCAGTGGCCGTGGCGTACCAGCCGGTAGGGCTGCGGGTGGTCGCGCGGGACGATGCCGTAGAGGTCGCGCAGCTCGCGCTCGAACCGGCCCGCCGGGTAGGAGATCCCGGCCAGGGTCGGCAGCCAGGCGTCGGGCCGCGGGATCTCGACGACAAGTTCCACCCGCTCGCCGGCGGTGCCGAGGAAGACCTGGACGATCCGGAAGCGGTCAGGTCCGTCCTCGTGGCCGGCCACCAGGGCGAGCCGCAGCCCGCGGGCCAGTTGGGCGCTGACCGCGTCGGCCAACTGCTCCCTGGTCACGGTGATGGCCTCCGGCGGAGTGAGACGAGTCATCGGGCACCTCCCAGCGCGGCGACGGCGTCGACCAGCGGGGTGGCCAGCGGCCAGGCGGCGAAGCCGAGGACGGCGCTGACCGCCAGCGCGACGCCGATCGGGACCTGGCGGAACCGGGCCGGAAGGTCGGGTGGTGCCGGCGAGGTCCGAGCCGCCTCGGGGTCGGGGTCGGCGCCGACCGTCATCGCCAGGGCATGACGGGCGATGCCGGCGAACACCGCGAGCAGCAGTACGCAGGCCACCACCATCTCCCAGCCCAGCCCCCGCTGGAACCCGGCGACGATGATCGCGACCTCGGTGAAGAAGGTGACGAACGGCGGGAAGCCCAGCAGCGCCGCCGCGCCGAGCAGGAAGGGCCCGCCGAGGTCGGGCCGGCGGCGCAACAGGTTGCGCACATCGGCGATGTGGTGGCTACCGGTGTAACCGAGGACCCGGCCGGCCAGCACGAACATCGACGACTTCACCAGCCCGTGACCGAGCATGTGCAGCAGCACCGCGGCCAGGGCCAACGGTCCGCCGGCCGCCGCTCCCAGCGCCAGCAGCCCCATGTGCTCGATGCTGCTGTAGGCGAGCAGCCGCTTGAAGTCCTTCTGGGTGATCACCAGCGCGGCGGTGACGGCGAGGGAGAGCAGGCCGGCGGCGGTGAGCAGGCCGCGCATCAGCCCCGGGCCGAGCGCGGCGTCGGTGATCGCCTGGACCCGCAGGATCGCGTAGAACGCCACCGAGAGCAGCACCCCCGACATCAGCCCGCTGACGGTCGCCGGCGCCTGACTGTGGGCGTCCGGGAGCCAGGAATGGGTCGGCGCCAGCCCCGCCTTGGTGGCGAAGCCGAGCACGGCCAGCGCGGCACCGGCCCGGGTGAGCGTCGGGTCGAGGCCGGCGGCGTCGGCCAGCAGGGCGACCCAGGACAGCGACGGCTCCCCGGTCGTCTGGCTGGCGGCCGAGAGCAGGATCAGGCCGAGAAAGGCGATCGCCACCCCCACCGAGCCCAGGACCACGTACTTCCAGGCGGCCTCAAGGGAGCCCCGGCCACCTCGCGACCCGACCAGGAAGGCCGTGGTGATCGTGGTCAGCTCGATCGCCACCCACATCAGGCCGAGGTTGTCGGCGACCACGGCGAGGGTCATCGCAGCGAGGAAGAGGCACAGCAGGGCGGCGAAGGAACCGATGTTGCGACTGCGGTCGCGCCGGTGCGGGATCCCGCCCCCCAGCGCGACCACCGCGACCGCTCCGATGACGGCGAGCATCCACGCGCTGAGGGCGTCCACTCGCAGCAGGCCGCCGGCGGTGGTGACGGCGGCGCCGGCCCCTACCGCACCGACCAGGGACAGCCCGGAGCCGAGCAGGACCACGGCGGTGCCCACCGGCAGCCACAGCGTCCAGGTGCGGCGGCGGTGCAGGAAACTCGCCACCGCCAGCAGCAGCGGCAGGATCAGCGGGATCCAGATCAGGGCGGCCATCAGTCGTGCAACTCCCTCACCTCGGAGATGTCGATATGGCCCTGTTCGGCCTGCATCCGCACCACCAGCACCCCGAGGATCAGCACCACGAGCAGGACATCGAGGGTGGCGCCGAGCTCGACCACCAGGGGCAGCCCGGCGAGGGTGAGGAACGAGACCGTCGCGATGCCGTTGTCGATCATCAGGAAGCCGATCAACTGGGTGATCGCCGAACCGCGGACCAGCAACTGCCAGAACCCGAGGAGGATCAGCGACACTCCGACCGGCACGGCCTGGGAGGCAGGATCGGACCGGTGGCCAAGGATCGGGCCGCTCACCGCGAAGGCGAGCACCGTCAGGGCGGCGGCACCGATCAGCTCGACGGCCGGGTTCATCCGGGCCGAGCGCTCCCTGGTGACCCCGATCAGCCGGGTCGACCGGAGGATCGCCCACGGCATCACGAACGCCTTCACCACCAGCAGTAGCCCGGCGACAACGGGCGCCGTGGCCTCCCCTGCCCGCACACCAACGGTGAGCACCAGTCCGGCCAGCGCGACGCCCTGGACGACGAGCAGCCCGATCGCGCGGACGGTGGAGCGGCCCCACACCTGCAGCACGGCGGTGAGCAGCACCAGACCGGTGGTGATCGCGATCAGTTGTCGGAAGAGGTCGGTCGACATCGGCACCTCCTAGAACGCCAGGTAGGAGGCGGTCACGGACAGGAACGCCAGAACGAAGGAGCCGGACAGCAGTTCGGGAACCCGGAACAGCCGGAGCTTGGCGATGAACACCTCGACGGCGGCCAGCAGCGCTCCCAGCAGCAGCAGCTTGACGGTAGCGGCGCCCATCCCCACCAGCAGGGTGACCGGGGCCGCGTCCTGACCGATCCCCCACGGCACGGCCAGGTTCGCGACCAGCCCCAACAAGGCTGTGAGCCGCAGCCAGGACCCGAGCTCCAGCCAGCCGAGGTCGCGTCCGCCGCTCTCGAGGATCATCGCCTCGTGGATCATGGTGAGCTCGAGGTGGGTGGACGGGTTGTCGACCGGCAGCCGTCCGGTCTCGGCGATGACGACGACCACCAGCGCGAAGATCGCCAGCAGGCTGACCGGGTTCAGCAGCGACGCCGGATCGTCGCGGCGGGCCTGGACGATCGCCGCCAGCGCCGAGCTTCCCGCCGGGACGCTCAGCGCGTAGATGCTCAACAGCACGGTCGGCTCGACCAGGGCAGCGATCACCATGTGCCGGCTGGACCCCATCCCGCCGAAGGCCGTGCCTGACTCCAGGCCCAGCAGCGCCAGCGCGACGGTACCGATCAACAGCACCGAGACAACCACGAACAGGTCGCCGGGGACGCCGGCCAGCGCCAACGTGCTCACCAGCGGGATCAGGGCGCACAGCACGAGGCTCGAGGCGACCAGCAGGATGGGTGCGGCGGCCAGGACCGGGCTCGAGCCGGGTGCCCTGGTCGGCTCCTTCCCGAGCAGCTTGCGCACGTCGCGCCATGGCTGTCCGACGCCGCCGCCGGACCGGCCCTCGAGCCGGGCCCGGACGGTGCGCATCACGCCGACCAGGATGGGGGTGACAGCCACGGCGAACACCAGCTGGACGAGGATCACCACCACGGAGCCCGCGTTCACAGTGCCACCATCACCAGGACGAGCAGGAGCGCTGCGAAGGAGAAGCCGACGTAGCGGTGGATGCTGCCGTTCTGGACGGTTCGGGCCAGGTCGCCGACCCGCTCGGCGAACCGGGCGGCCGGCAGGTAGACCCGATCCTCGATCACGTCCGCCGTCTCCTGGGTGAAGGTGGTCTGTTCCACCAGCAGTGGAGCCTGGTCATGCTGCACGACGTCCACCAGTTGGCTGGCCTGCAGGGTGGAGCCGAACACCCTGACCAGCGGTTCGGAGTAGCTGGTGGCGTTGTACTCCATCCGGGGGCTCGTCCGTTCCCCGCCGCAGCCCCAGGCCAGCTCCACGTCGCGGCGGGGGTGGCGGCGCGCCAGGACCGCGTTGCCGGCCAGCAGCGGGACGAGGACGGCCAGTGCGAGGCCGGTCAGCGCGACCGGGTTGAGGAACACCCCGATCGATCCGAGGGCGAGTCCCGCGACACCGGTGGTCGCCACTGCTCCGACCTCGATCGGCCCGGCCAGCGCCTCCGCCAGGGGGCCGGGAACCAGTCCGAGCCCGATCACCAGCGTGGCACCCAGCACCATCGCGGCGCGCATCGCCGGTCCGGCCTCGTGTGCCTCGGCCGCTGCCGGGGTGCGGGGGCGGGCGAGGAAGCCGATGCCGTAGGCCTTGACGAAGGTCAGCAGCCCGAGGCCGACGGTCAGGGCGACGATCCCCATCGTGGCCGGGATCACGATGGCCAGCAGCCGGTCGGTCGTCGGGTCGACGTGGATCAGGACCTGGAGCAGCACCCATTCGGCGACGAAGCCGGAGGTGACCGGCAGCGCGGCGGCGCCGAGGGCACCGACCCCGAAGCTGGCCGACGTCCACGGCATCGCGGCAGCCAGACCGCCGAGGTTGTCGAGGTCGCGCTCCCCGGTGGCGTGCAGCACCGAGCCCGCACCGAGGAACAGCAGCGACTTGAACGCCGCGTGACTGACCGCGAGCAGCAGGGCCGCGAGCAGGGCGACGCCGGCGAGCGCGCCCTGGCCGGCGTCTCGCAGCAGCAGCCCGACACCCAGCGCGGTGCTGATCAGCCCGACGTTCTCGGTGGTGGAGTAGGCGAGCAGCTTCTTCAGGTCCGCCTGGACCGAGGCCTGCAGGATCCCGTAGAGCGCCGAGCCCGCACCGAGGACGACCAGCAGGATCGACCACCAGCGCGGGCCGCCGGGCACCAGCCGGAGGGTGACCAGCATCAGGCCGTAGATCCCCATCTTCACCATCGCCGCGCTCATCGCCGCCGACATGTGGCTGGGCGCCTCCGGGTGGGCGCGCGGCAGCCAGACGTGCACCGGGACCAGTCCGGCCTTGGTCGCGAACCCCGCCATCAGCAGGACGAACGCGACGGTGGCGGCGGGCCCGGTCAGCTGCGCGGCGGTGATCGCCGCCCAGGAGGTGCCACCGGCCGAACCAGCCAGCACGCCGAACCCGGCCAGCAGCAGCAGGAAGCTCAGGTGGGTCATCACGGCGTACCAGACGGTCGCCTGCCGGACCTGGGCACGGGCGGCGTGGTCGGCGAGCAGCAGGACGGTGGAGCCTCCGGCCATCAGCTCCCACATCAGCAGGAAGCTGACGGCGTCGGTGGCGGCCGGGACCAGTTGCATGCCGACCGCGAAGACGGCGAAGGCCGTCCAGCCGGTGCGGGACGCGGCCGCGCCGTGGGCGTAACCGACACCGAAGAGCGCCGCCAGGGCCACCACTCCGCCGGCCAGCGCCATGAACAGGCCACCGAGACGGTCCGGGGCGAGCAGCAGCGGCTCGAACGGCCCGGCAAGCGGCAGGGCACCCGCCATCTCGACACCGTTCCCGGTCGCCCCGAGCAGCGCGGCGACACCGGTCGCGGCGGCGGCGACGCCGCCGACCATCACGGCCGTCCCGGCGACCAGGTTGCGGTGTCGGGGCGGTGTCACCACTGCGGCGAGCACCGCGACCGCGGCCAGCAGCAGCTGGGCCAGCAGACCGGCGTCGACCGGGCTGACCACCTCGAGCAGGCTCATCGGCCGGTCACCGCGCGCAGCGCGGCAAGGATGGCCTCCGGGCGCGGCGGGCAACCGGGGACGTGGACGTCCACCTGCACGAAGTCGTCCACCGAGCCGGCGACGGCGTAGGAGCCGGCGAACTCCCCGCAGCCGCGGGTGCAGTCCCCGATGGAGACGATCACCCGGGGGTTCGGAGTGGCGTCGACGGTGTTGACCAACGGCTCGGCCATGTTCTGGGTGACGACGCCGGTCACGGCCACAACGTCGGCATGCCGCGGGGACGCGACCAGTCGGGCCCCGATCCGCTCCGCGTCGTAGACCGGCCCGAACGCTGCGCCCACCTCGATCTCACAGCCGTTGCAGGAGCCGGCGTCGACGTGGCGGACCTGGGCGCTGCCGCGCAGCGTCCGCGGGGGTTCGAAGCCCTCACGTAGCTCGAAATGGTCGGCGGCGGGCTCGGCGAGCGGCTCGGCCACCCGGCCGGTGCGGGCGATCAGGCGCAGCAGGCGCGTGGTACTCATGCGGTGGGGTTCACCGCGCTCGCCGTCTCCTCGTCCAGGTCGGCCTGGAGCTGGGCCTGGTCGGCGAGCAGCACTCCGAGCGTGGTCCGGGCCGCCGCCAGGAGCTCCGTGATCGAGGGGATCATCAGGGCGTAGCGCACCTCGCCGCCCACCCGGCGCTGCCGGACGATCCCGGCGCGGCGCAAGATCGCCAGATGCTGGGAGAGCCCGCTCGCCTCGGCGTCCATGGTGGCCAGCAGTTCGTGGACGGCGTACTCGCGTTCGCAGAGCAGTTCCAGCACGCGGATCCGGAGCGGGTGCCCGAGGGTGCGGAAGAGCTCGGCCTTCGCTTCATAGCGCGGCACGGGCATGCGGACTCCTCGAATTGATGATTTCCGCATATACGCTACACCGAAATTCACGACGTCGGCACCGTCGTCCGGGCCGCTCGGTTGTCCTGCGGTTCGCCCCGTAGATCACCTCCAGGTCCAGCTGAACCGCGCTGGCCTTCCCGCCGCGCGTGATCGACCTTTGGGTGTGGTAGCGGTGGGGCCACGTCCACGCTGCACAATGAGCGCGTGCCAACACCTCCATGCGTCCAGCGGACGGAGGCCTGGTGGGCGCGCTGACGTGGAGCTGGGACTACTTCTTCGTCCCGCAGAATCAGTCGACGCCCGACGGCAGCGGTTTCGGGCTCTTCTCGGCGATTCACCTCGGTGTGCTCGCCGTGCTCGCCATCGGGATCGCTGCGCTGGTCGTGAGCTACCGCAGGGCCGGCACCAGCCGTCGGCGGCGACTGCGACGGGTGGTCGGCTACTCGGTGCTGATGCTCGAAGTCCTGCGACAGCTCGCCTACCTCGTGACCGGTACGTACTCCCCCGAGATCCTTCCTTTACACGTCTGCGGGATCGCCACCATCGTCATCTTCATCGATGCGCTACGACCCAATCGTTGGACCGGCGAGTTCCTCTACGCCATGGGCTGGTGGGCTGCCTTGGGCGCCAACCTGTTCCCCGACTGGGCCAGCCGACCGATCCTCAACGTCTTCACCTGGCAGAGCTTCACCATCCACGCCCTCATCCTCGGCTATGTACTGATGCGGCTGGTCGCCGGCGACCTTGTCCCCGACATCGGCAACCTTGGACGGGTGGCCATCATGGTGGCGGTGTTCGCGACCGTCGGCTACCTGACCAACCAGGTGTGGCACACGAACTTCTGGTTCCTCGACGCCGGTGCCCCCGGCTCCCCGCTGGAGGGCATCCAAGTGCTCGCCGGCAACCTCTACCTGCCCGTCCTGGTCGTCCTGCTCGCGATCGTGTGGACGGTCCTGTACCTGCCGTGGGTGCTACGAGCCCGGCGTGCGCTGGCAGTGACCGTGGCGCGCGAGCCGTAGGAGCCTCAGGCGACCCGGCCCCGGCGAGAACGGCGCATCCTTAACGGCACCACGGCCCGGCTACTCCTTTGCTAGGGCGCCTTCAACAAGGCGTGACCTTGTCCACCGACTTCGGGGGACAACGTCACACCCAAGCGCTCATCACCCACCGGCACCGGTCTGCGGCCGAGTGAACGCACGCACCTGCCGCGCAGCGCCGGTGGTCTCCCGGCCGCCGTCCCGGACCGCGCCGCGCAGCCCCGGCCCGTTCCAGGCCGCTGGCACCGTCAGTAGATCACCCGGGTGTCAGGTTGCGTTCATGGTCTGGCCGCGGGCTGTGGTCAGGCGGCGACGAAGGCATCGGGCAGGCGAGCTGCTTGTTGTGGGCGCAGAGGGACTCGAACCCCCGGCCTATTCCTTGTAAGGGAATTGCTCTAACCAGCTGAGCTATGCGCCCCGGGCGGCCCGGCGGCCGCGGCGACCATTCTGGCAGCCGGACGGCGAAAATCACGCATCACCATCTCAGCGACCACCCACGGCCGTCTCCGGCGACGCTGCGGGAGGATGCGCTGCGCTGCTTCGCGGCGGATCCGTGGTTCTGGGAGGCGGTTCCCCGCTGACGGCGGCGCTTCGCGGTGAACCTGTGGCTGTGAGGGCTGAATCCGGCCTGGTAACCAAGGATTCGCTGCGAGGCTGGTCGCGGGCCCGCCGGTTCGCCCTGACAACCACGGACGTGCCGCGAAACTGCCTCAGTCGTCGCGCAGCCGCGCCCGCAGCGCGGTCACGGTGTCGGCGGACACGCCGAGCCCTTCGGACACGAAGGTGTCGAGGTCCCCGTAGCGCTCCCTGAGTTCTTCCAGGCCCGCCAGCAGGTAGGACTCGTCGACTATGTACAACAACCTGTCGATGTCAGCAGCCTTCCGACCGCGCGCCTTGAGCACCTTCGCGTACCGGGCCTCGACGGCGTCATGCCGGAAGCGATTGGACGCCAGGTAGTCGGCCATCACGTCGGCCTCCGATGCCCCGGCGATGAGTTGCAGGAGTGCGGCGATCCAGCCAGTGCGGTCCTTGCCCTCGGTGCAGTGGATGATCACCGGACCGCTGGCGCGGGAGATGATCTTCAGCACGCTCGCGGTGCGTTTGCGCTGGCCGGGGTCGCTGACGAACCTGCGGTTCATCTCCAGGCGGTCGGCGATCGCCTCGGTGGCGCTGGCGTAGCGCGGGGTGCCGGTGGAGTACACGCCGAACAGGTTCACGTGGCGGTACCTGGCACCCTTGATCGCCGGATCGGGGCTGCGCCGGGCGACCTGGGTGGTGCGCAGGTCGATGATGTAGCTCACCCCTGCCCTCACGAGTTCGCGACGGTCGGCGTCAGTCAGATCCTTGAGCCTTCCCGAGCGGTACACCACCCCGCGCGCCATCGAGCCACCGCCCGCCACCGGCAGGGACGCCTTCCAGCCGGCCACATCACGGAAGTTGAGGACGCCGCGGACGCGGGGCGGCCGGACGGCCAGAGACGGTGTCGGCGGCGCTGCGGTCGGCGTCGCAGCGGAGGCCACCGGGGCGGGGGTTGTGTGGGTCGGGATGGGAGACGGGCTGACGGCCGGCGGTGGTGGCGGCGGCGTGCGGACCGGGCCCGCGACTCCGGTGCACCCACTGAGGACTCCGGCCGCGAGGATCGCCAGCAGGCGCTGCGCTCCGCGGCCGGGTCGGCTCACCGCCTGATGCCCTTGGGCCGTACCAGCTTGTGTGCCTGCCACTTCGAGGCGAGCGAGGCAGCGTTCGCCAGGGAAAGCCCGGCGGTCAGCGCCGCCTCAGCCAGGTCTGTGGCATCCACGTAGCCGGGCCGGCCCACCTTCGGGGTGAGCAGCCAGATCACGCCGTGCGACGCCAGGTCGGTCAGCGCGTCGACCAGCCCGTCGGCCAGGTCCCCGTCCTCGGCGCGCCACCACAGCAGGACGACGTCCACGGCCTCGACCGCCTCGTAGACGAACTCCTCACCGGTGAGGTCCATGATGTCGTCGCGCAGTTCCTCGTCGACATCGGAGTCCCAGCCGATTTCCTGCACGGCCACGCCCCTGTCCAGACCCATGGCGACGGCACGGTTGCTTGAACCGGGCGCGGTGCTCACGCCTGACCCCTCCCTTTCCGGCTGATCGATGGGTGAAGCCTAGCCAGTCAGGGCCGCGACAACCAAGGAAACTCAGGCGTCACCACCGACTGCACCGGAGCTACCCGCCCGGATGTCGTCGAGCCGGTACAGCTCGGCCGCCTTGCCCGGCCAGGACGGATCGACCTCGCCCCGCCTGGCGAGCTGCTGCAGCGTCCGCACCGCAATCGACGGGCCGTCGATGTGGAAGAACCGGCGTGCGGCGGCCCGGGTGTCGGAGAAGCCGAAGCCGTCGGCGCCCAACGATACGAAGTCGCCCGGGACCCAGTTGATGATCTGGTCCTGCACCTGGCGCATGTAGTCGGAGACGGCGACCACGGGGCCGGGCCGGTCTGCCAGCTTCTGGGTCACCCACGGCACCCGCGCCGGCTCGTCGGGATGCAGGAACGCGTGCTCGTCGGCGGCCAGGCCGTCGCGGCGCAGCTCGGTCCACGAGGTGACGCTCCACACGTCGGCGACCACGCCGAAGTCCTTCTTCAGCAGCTCCTGCGCCTCCAGCGCCCAGGCCACGCCGACCCCGGAGGCCAGCAGCTGGGCCCGACGGGCGTCAGCCCCCACCCCCTCGAAGGATCCCTCCTTGAGCAGGTACATGCCCTTCACGATGCCTTCGACGTCGACGTTCTCCGGCTCGACCGGCTGCAGCATCGGCTCGTTGTAGACGGTGAGGTAGTAGATGACGTCCTCGGGGTTCTCGCCGTACATCCGCCGCAGGCCGTCCTGCATGATGTAGCCGATCTCGTAGGCGTAGGCCGGATCCCAGGAGATCACCGCAGGGTTGGTCGCCGAGATCATGTGGCTGTGGCCGTCCATGTGCTGGGTGCCCTCGCCGGTCAGCGTGGTGCGTCCCGCGGTGGCCCCGATCATGAAGCCGCGCGCCAGTTGGTCGGCCGCAGCCCAGATCGCGTCGCCGGTCCGCTGGAACCCGAACATCGAGTAGAAGACGTAGATCGGCACCATGTGGACGCCGTGGGTGGCGTAGGACGTGCCCACCGCCTGGAAGGCGGCGACCGACCCGGCCTCGTTGATGCCGGTGTGCAGGATCTGGCCCTGGGTCGACTCCCGGTAGGCGAGCATCAGCTCGTGGTCGACCGGGGTGTAGGTCTGGCCGTGCGGGGAATAGATCTTGATCGTCGGGAAGAACGAGTCCATGCCGAAGGTGCGGGCCTCGTCGGGGATGATCGGCACGACGTGCGGGGCGAACTCCTTGTCCCGCATCAGGTCCTTCAGCAGCCGCACCCACGCCATGGTGGTGGCGACCGGCTGGTTGCCCGAGCCCTTGCGCGCGATGTCATAGGACTTGTCGTCGGGCAGCTTGATCGGCTTGGGCGTGTTGCGACGCTCGGGGATCGACCCGCCAAGGGTCTTGCGGCGCTCCATGACGTACCGGATCCGGTCGTCGGACGGACCGGGGTTGATGTACGGCGGCTGGTACGGGTTCTCCTCCAGCACCGCGTCGCTGATCGGCATGTCGAGCCGGTCCCGGAACTGCTTCAGGTCATCCAGGGCCAGCTTCTTCATCTGGTGGGTCGCATTGCGACCGGCGAAGTGCGATCCGAGGAAGTAGCCCTTGATGGTGTGGGCCAGGATCACCGTCGGCGCACCGGTGAACTTCGTCGCGGCGTCGTAGGCGGCGTACACCTTGTGGTAGTCGTGGCCACCGCGGGTCAGCGCCCAGATCCGCTCGTCCGACCAGTCCTCGACCATCTTCGCGGTCCGCGCGTCGCGACCGAAGAAGTGCTTGCGGACGTAGCCGCCGTCGTTGGCCTTGAAGGTCTGGTAGTCGCCGTCGGTGGTGGTGTTCATCACGTTCAGCAGCGCACCGTCGCGGTCGGCGGCCAGCAGCGGGTCCCAGCCGCGGCCCCACACGACCTTGATCACGTTCCAGCCGGCGCCGCGGAAGAAGCTCTCCAGTTCCTGCATGATCTTGCCGTTGCCGCGCACCGGGCCGTCGAGGCGTTGCAGGTTGCAGTTGACGACGAAGGTCAGGTTGTCGAGCTGCTCGTAGGCGGCCAGTTGCAGGGCGCCGCGGCTCTCGACCTCGTCCATCTCGCCGTCACCGAGGAAGGCCCAGACCCGCTGGTCGGCGGTGTCCTTCATGCCGCGGTTGTGCAGGTACTTGTTGAACTGCGCCTGGTAGATCGCCGCGATCGGGCCAAGGCCCATCGACACGGTCGGGAACTCCCAGAACCCGGGCATCTGGCGTGGGTGGGGGTAGGACGGAAGGGCGCGCACCTTGCCGTCGACGATGTGGCTCTTCTCCTGCCGGAAGCCGTTCAGGTCGTGCTCGTCGAGCCGGCCCTCAAGGAAGGCGCGGGCGTACATGCCGGGGCTGGCGTGGCCCTGGAAGAAAATCTGGTCGCCGCCGCCGGGGTGGTCCTTGCCGCGGAAGAAGTGGTTGAAGCCCACCTCGTACAGGGTCGCCGAGGAGGCATAGGACGAGATGTGGCCCCCGACGCCGACACCCGGACGCTGCGCCCGGTGCACCATGATGGCGGCGTTCCAGCGGACCAGCCGGCGGAACTTGCGCTCCAGCTCGACGTCGCCGGGGTACCAGGGCTCACGCTCCGGCGGGATGGTGTTCACGTAGTCGGTCGCCACCAGCGAGGGGACGCCGATCTGCCGCTCGCGGGAGCGCTCCAGCAGCTTCAGCATGACGTAGCGGGCGCGGTTGCGTCCGACCTCGTCGATCATGCTGTCCAGCGACTCCAGCCACTCGGCGGTCTCCTCCGAGTCGATGTCGGGCAGATTCGTCGGCAGCCCGTTGAGGATCGGTCCCATCGAGTCGCGATTAGCCACAGCCTTCCCTTTCCTCGTCACGTCGGGCCGCCCGGGTCGCGGGCCGTCCAACCATGCAACCTACCAGCCGGGCTGTACCCGTCTGCCTATCCTCCCACCCCCGGCCCGGACCCCGCGACGGCTGCGTCAGGGCTGGTCATGCGGGGGGCGCCAGGTCGCGAGTCGGGACGCCGCCGGCGCTGCGCACCCGCCGGCCGGTTAGGCTGCAGGCCGGGGAGAGGAGCGGTATGGCGAGCGCCGCTGACTGGTGGCCGTCGGAGCGGGACAGGGCGCGGCTGGCGCGCGGCCTGCGGTCCTCGGCCGCCGCGCTCAACACCGCCGCGATGGCCAGGATCGCCGAGCAGCACCCGTGGTTCGCCCAGCTGGACGCCGAGAACCGGTCCTGGATCACAGTCGTCGCCCGCTCGGGGATCGACGGGTTCATCACCTGGTTCGCCGAGGGCGGGGCGGGCAGCCCGCCCCGCAGCATCTTCGACGCCGCGCCCCGGGCGCTGACCCGTCAGATCACGCTGCACCAGACCGTCGACCTGATGCGGACCACCATCGACACCGTCGAGACCGAGATCGCCCGGCTGCCACCCGACGACCAGGTGCCGCTGAAGCTGGCCATCGTCTATTACTCCCGCGAGGTTGCCTTCGGTGCCGCCGAGGTGTACGCCCGCGCCGCCGAACTGCGCGGCCGCTGGGACGAGCGGCTGGAGGCGCTGGTGGTGGACGCCGTGATCCGCGGCGACGCCGACGAGTCGGTCGCCTCGCGGGCCTCTGCCCTGGGCTGGTCGAACCCGCCGCGGGTGGCGGTGGTGATAGGTCCCGCCCCGCCCGACCCCGGCCCGGCGATCGAGGCGATCCGGGAGGCGGCGGCGGACCGGCACAGTGACGTGCTGGCCGCCCAGCAGGGCGACCGGCTGGTCGTCCTGGTCGGGACCGAGCTCACCGAGATGCCGCCGCTGGTGGCCCTCGTGGCGGGTTTCGTCGACCACTTCGGTGCCGGGGACGTGGTGGTGGGCCCGATAGTGGACAGCCTGTCGGACGCCGTCGGCAGCGCTCGCTCGGCGCTGTCCGGGGTTCGCGCGGCGCACGCCTGGCCGCAGGTCCCGCGTCCGGTGGCTTCGGCCGACCTGCTGCCGGAGCGGGTGCTGGCCGGGGACGGCCATGCCCGGCGGCTGCTGGTGACCGACATCTACCAGCCGCTGGTCGCCGCCGGCGGCGAACTGGTGACCACGCTCACCGAGTACCTGGCGCAGGGCGGGTCCATCGAGGCGACCGCCAGGGCCCGCTACATCCACCCCAACACGGTGCGCTACCGGCTACGGCGGATCCAGGAGCTCACCGGCTACTCCCCCGCCGACGCCCGCGACGGCTACGTGCTCCAGCTGGCCCTCACCCTCGGCCGCCTGCTCGGTTAAGGAACCTCTCAGGAATCCACGATCCTGACAACTGGGCTACCTCATACACCCTGAGAACCCGGGTGGGGCTTGTAGGAACCATACAAGGGTGGGGTGACCTTTTCGTCGTGGACAGCCCCCGCCAGCGGCCCGCGGCAGGACAGAGTTGACGTCGTGCTCGCAATCGTCGCGCCCGGTCAGGGCGCCCAGACCCCTGGCTTCCTGGAACCCTGGCTGACCGAGAGCCGGACTGCCGAGCGGCTGAACTGGCTGTCCACGGTGGCCGGCATCGACCTCGCCCACTACGGCACCAAGGCCGACGCCGAGACGATCCGGGACACCGCCGTCGCGCAGCCGCTGCTGGTCGCCGCCGGCCTGATCACCGCCCTTGAGCTGTTCCCGTCGCCCGGGGACGCCTTCGGCCGGGTCGGGATGGCGGCCGGCCACTCAGTCGGTGAGATCACCGCGGCCAGCGGCGTCGGGGTGCTGAGCGCCGAGCAGGCGATGGTCTTCGTCAGGGAGCGCGGACGGCAGATGGCCGCGGCGAGCGCGGCACGTCCGACCTCGATGGTGGCAGTCGTCGGCGGCGATCCCGAAGCGGTGCTCGCCGCCATCGAGGCAGCCGGGCTGACCGCCGCCAACCACAACGGTTCCGGCCAGATCGTCGCCGCCGGCACAGTCGAGCAGCTGGCCGAGCTGGCCGCGAACCCGCCGGCCAGGGCCCGCCTCATCCAGCTCAGCGTGGCCGGCGCCTTCCACACCGTCCACATGGAACCCGCCGTGGCCCACCTGGCCGGCCTGGCCCGGGCGATCTCCACCCACGACCCGCGCACCCGGCTGCTGTCCAATGCCGACGGCACCGTGGTGCAGAGCGGCCGGGAGTACCTCAAGCGGCTGGTCAACCAGGTCGCCAACCCGGTCCGCTGGGACCTGTGCCTGCAGACGATGGCAGACCTCGGCGTCACCGGGCTGCTCGAACTGCCACCGGCCGGTGCCCTCACCGGGATCGCCAAGCGCAACCTGAAGGGCGTCGAACTGTTCGCCCTGAACACCCCCGACCAGATCCCGGCCGCCCGCGACTTCGTGGCCGCGCACGCCGACCCTGCCACCACCTCGGCGATGTCGACCTCGCCGGGCTGGAAGCTGGTCGTCTCCCCCAGCAAGGGCACCTTCGCCCGCGCCGCCGGCCTGGCCGCCGGCGACGTCCTCGACCCGGCCACGGTGGTCGGCCAGGTCTCCACGCTGCGCGCCACTGCCGACGTCGCCACCCCGCACGGCGGGACCGTCGTCGAATGGCTGGTCGAGGACGGCGACCCGGTGGCACCCGGCCAGCCGCTGGTCCGACTGCACCCCCACTCCGAGGGCGCCGGCGGGAGCGCCGCGTGAGCGAACTGAAGGCCAGCGCGGGGGCCCGTTACGCCCGCATCCTGTCGGTCGGCGCCGCGGTGCCCAGCCGGGTGCTCGACAACGAGCACATGGTGCAGTTCATCGACTCCTCCGACGAGTGGATCCAGCAGCGCACCGGCATCCGGGAGCGCCGCTGGATCTCCGACGACGAGACCCTGGAGAGCCTTGCCCTGCAGGCCGCCGGACAGGCCATCGAACGGGCCGGGCTGGCGCCGTCCGAGATCGACGCCCTGGTGCTGGCCACCGTCTCCCACTTCCACCAGACCCCAGCCCTGGCGCCGCGACTGGCGACCCAACTCGGCATGGTCGACGCCGTCGCCTACGACATCTCGGCCGCCTGCGCCGGGTTCTGCTACGCGCTGGCCCAGGCCGAGGGCATGATCCGCGCCGGCCAGGCCCGCCACGTCGTGGTGATCGGGGCCGAGACGCTCAGCCGGATGACCGACGTCACCGACCGCGGCACCGCGTTCCTGTTCTCCGACGGCGCCGGCGCGGCAGTCGTCGGCCCCAGCGACACCAACGGGATCGGTCCTGTCGTGTGGGGGTCGGACGGCTCCCAGGCCGCCGCGATCTGGCAGACCGCTGACTGGCAGGACGCCGTCAGCGAGTCGACCTGGCCCTCGCTGGCGATGGACGGCCGGGCGGTCTTCAAGTGGGCCACCGGCTTCATCGCCCAGGCGGCGTCGAAGTGCCTCACCGAATCGGGCCTCACCGCAGACGAGCTCGACGTCTTCATCCCCCACCAGGCCAACAACCGGATCACCGACACCCTGCTGCGCTACCTGAAGCTCCCCGAGAAGGTCGTGGTCGCGCGCACCATCCAGGGCTACGGCAACAACTCGGCGGCCTCCGTCCCGATCGCCATGGACGCCCTGCTGTCCTCCGGCCAGGCCCACAGCGGGCAGACCGCGCTGCTGATCGGCTTCGGCGCCGGCCTGGTCTACGCCGGGCAGGTCGTCACCCTCCCCTGATCCCCGGCGACGCCGGAACCCGACACCAACAAGAAGGAGAACACCCAGATGGCCACCACAGAAGAGATCCGCGTCCAGCTCGCGGAGCTCGTCAACGACGTCGCCGGCGTCCCCGTCGATGAGGTCCAGCTCGACAAGTCCTTCGTCGAGGACCTCGACGTCGACTCGCTGGCGATGGTTGAGATCCTCGTCGGGTGCGAGGAGAAGTTCGGCGTCACCATCCCCGATGAGGAGTCGAAGAACCTCAAGACAGTCGGCGACGCCGTCGCCTTCATCGAGGCCCACCTGTAGATCCCATGACAGAGATCGTGATCACGGGGATGGGGGCCACCACCCCGCTGGGTGGTGACCTCGCGTCCACCTGGCAGGCCCTGCTCGCAGGCGAGTCCGGCGTGACCGGGATCACCGCGGAGTGGGCGGCCGAGCTGCCCGCCCGGATTGCCGCCTTCGTCAAGGTCGACCCGTCCGAGGTCATCGACCGGGTGAAGGCCCGTCGGCTCGACCGGGCGACCCAGCTCGCGCTGATCGCCGCCCAGGAGGCCTGGGCCGACGCCGGTTTCACCTGGGAGGGCGACAACGACCTCGACGCGTTCCGGCTGGGAGTGTCCATCGGGTCCGGCATCGGCGGGCTCCACTCGCTGCTCAACAACTGGGACGCCCAGCGAGACAAGGGTGCCCGGCGGGTCAGCCCGTTCACGATCCCGATGCTGATGGCCAACGCGCCGGCGGCGAACGTCGGGCTGGCGGTGCACGCCAAGGCGGGGGTGCACACCCCCGTCTCGGCCTGCGCCTCCTCCAACGAGGCGATTGCCCAGGCGCTGGACCAGCTGCGGCTCGGACGGGCTGACATCTTCGTCGCCGGCGGCGCCGAGGCGACCATCCACCCGCTGCCGATGGCCGCGTTCGCCCAGATGCAGGCGCTGTCGCGCCGCAACGACGAGCCCGAACGCGCCTCCCGTCCGTGGGACAAGGGACGCGACGGCTTCGTGCTGGGCGAGGGCGCCGCCATCCTCATCCTGGAGACGCTGGAGCACGCCACAGCCCGCGGCGCCCGGATCTACGGCACGATCGCCGGGGCCGGCATCACCGCCGACGGACACGACATAGTGCAGCCCGACCCGACCGGCGAGGGCCAGTCCGGGGCGATGCTGAAGGCGCTGGCCGACTCGGGGCTCAGCCCGTCCGACATCGTCCACGTCAACGCCCACGGCACCTCCACCCCGCAGGGCGATGTCACCGAGGCCGGCTCGATCCGGACGGCGCTCGGCGCCGACACCGACCACGTGGTGGTGACCAGCACGAAGTCGATGACCGGCCACCTGCTGGGCGGCGCCGGCGCGCTGGAGACCATCGCGTCAGTGCTGGCGGTCAGGGACCGGTTGGCGCCGCCGACCATCAACCTTGAGGACCCCGAGCCCGACCTCGGGATCGACATCGCGACCAGCCCGCGTCCGCTGCCGGAGGGCGACATCGCAGCGATCAACAACTCCTTCGGCTTCGGCGGCCACAACGTCGCCGTCGCTGTCACCAATGCCCACACCAACCGCGCAGGGAGCACCCGATGACCCAGGCCCCGGCGCCGGCCCGACCGGCGAGGCTGCCCCGCGAGGCGGATCCGCGCAACCCCAACCACCGGTTGGCAGCGCTGCTCGACCCGGGCTCGCTGTCCCTGATCACCCCCGACGACGGCTCCGGAATGCTGGCCGCCACGGGCTCGATCAACGGTTCGCCCGTGGTCGCGTTCTGTTCCGACGCCACGATCATGGGCGGGGCGATGGGGGTGGACGGCTGCGAGGCCGTCGTGCAGGCCTACCGCAGGGCGATGGTCGACCGGGTGCCGATCCTGGGGATCTGGCACTCCGGTGGGGCCCGGCTCGCCGAGGGCGTCCTCAGCCTGCACGCGGTGGGCCGGATCTTCCACGCGATGACCCAGGCCTCGGGCAAGATCCCGCAGATCTCGATAGTGCTGGGGGCGGCCGCCGGCGGCGCCGCCTACGGTCCGGCGCTCACCGACGTGGTGATCATCGCCCCGACCGGGCGGATCTTCGTCACCGGCCCTGACGTCGTCAGGTCGGTGACCGGCGAGGACGTCGACATGGAACGCCTGGGCGGCCCCGACACCCACGAGCGGCGCTCCGGCGTGGTGCACGTGGTGGCCGACAACGAGGCTGACGCGCTGGCCCGCGGCCGGGCCCTTGCCACCCTGCTGGCAGCCCAAGGCGCGATCAGCGCCGAGGTTCCCGACCCTGACCTGTCGGAGCTGCTGCCCGAGTCGCCGAAGCGGGCCTACGACGTCCACCCGCTGCTGAACGGCATCCTGGACGAGGGCTCCACCTTCGAGCTGCACGCCCGCTGGGCACCGAACATCACCATCGCCTTCGGCAGGTTGGCGGGGCGCACCGTCGGGGTGGTGGCGAACAACCCGCTGCGCCTTGGCGGCTGCCTGGACTCGCTCAGCGCGGAGAAGGCCGCCCGGTTCGTCAGGCTGTGCGACACCTTCGGGGTACCGCTGGTCGTGGTGGTGGACGTGCCCGGCTACCTGCCCGGTGTCGGCCAGGAGTGGGACGGCGTGGTGCGCCGCGGCGCGAAGCTGCTGCACGCCTTCTCCGAGGCCTCGGTCCCCCGGGTGACGCTGGTGACCCGCAAAGCCTACGGCGGCGCCTACATCGCGATGAACTCCCGCTCGCTGGGGGCCACCAGGGTGTTCGCCTGGCCGAGCGCGGAGATCGCGGTGATGGGGTCGGTGGCAGCGATCCGGATCCTGCACCGCCGCAAGCTGGCCGAGATCGCCCCCGACATGGTGGCAGGTGTGGAGGCAGAGTTGGCCGCCGAGCACGAGCGGATCGCCGGCGGGGTGGACAAGGCTGTCGAGATCGGCGTGGTGGACGAGATCATCTCCCCGAGCCGTACCCGTTCGGCCATCGCCGAGGCGATCCGGACCGCCGACACCGGCGTCCGAGGAGTACACACGAACATTCCTTTGTAACCCCGCGTCAGCGGGGCACACGCTGCGTCTGCGCGGAAACCGGGGGAAACCAGCCGCCCGAGGGAGTATTGCCTTCAGCCGGCGGTCTGGCACCGGTTTGCGGGCGGCCTCAGCTCACCCGGTGGAGCCAGCGGACCGGGGCGTCCTCGCTGGCGTGCCGGAACACCTCCAGCTCGTCGTCCCAGTCGGTGCCCAGCAGGTCCTGCAGCGCTTCCTGCAGCGGCTTGCCCCCGATGGCCTGCGAGATCAGCGCCCGCTTGAGCCGGTTCTCGTGCACCAGGATGTCGCCGTTGAGGCCCATCACCGCCGAGAAGACCCCCAGTCGCGGGGTGTAGGCCCAGCGCATCGCCTCGGTCGTCCGGGTGGCCTCCTCGGTCACCTCGAACCGCAGCCGCTCGCAGCGGGTCAGGGCGGACGTGATGGTCGCACCGGTGCCCGGGGCGCCGGACCAGACGATCTCGCCGCGCAGGGCGCGCGGCTCAGCGGGTTGCGGCGTCCAGTCGAAGCGGACCGGGGACCCCACAGCGGCGCTCACCGCCCACTCGATGTGCGGGCAGAGCGCAGTCGGCGCTGAGTGGATCAGGATGATCCCGCGCGTGCTGTCCATCGGTGTCCCCTTCGCTGAGATGTGCCTTCCCCAGCGAATCTCCGAAGCGAAGGAGATGCCTCATTCTGCCCCACGAGCCCCAGCAGCACCAGTCACCCCCACGGCGGACGCTCTCGCCCGAGCTGTCCCCTGCTCGGATCCCCGCGGCGAGCGCTCCCGTCGTCGCTGAACGCTCCCTCCCGGAGGGAGGTCTCGGCGGCCTCAGGAGCGCTCGGCGGGTTGGGAGGTCTCGGCCGGGTCGGGAGTCCTCGCGGTGTGGGGGGGAGGGCTGGACGAGGGCCTGGAGCACGCGGTGGAGGGTCAGGGCCAGCGGGCGGCCAGGGAGGCGACAGCCAGCGAGGCCAGCAGGGCAAAGGCGAGGGCATACCCGGCGTACTGCTCGGTGACCTCCCGGTCCTCCTTGACGTAGCCGACGGTGTTGGCGATCGACTCGTACACCTGACGCAGTTCGCCACTCGACCCGGCCGAGAACTTCTTGCCGCCGGAGATCCTGGCAACCTCCTCCAGTTCGACGTGGTTCACCGGGACGGGCTCCCTTCGACCCCCGCTCTCCACGTAGCCACCGGGAGTGCCGTAGGCGATCGTGTAGATCGGGATATCGGAAGCCTTGGCGTCGCGGGCCGCGGTGGCCGAGGGGCGTCCGATGTTGGTGTAGCCGTCGCTGAGCAGGACTATCGCGCCGGGTGCCGGCTCATCGGGGTGCTCGGGATCGGGCGGGGCCTGCGCCATCGCGTCCAGCGCCGAGTAGATCCCCTCCCCGATGGCAGTGGACGGGGCCACCTCGAGGTTCTGGATCGCGGCCCCCACCACGCCGCGGTCGGTGGTCGGCGGCACGATCACCGCCGCCGTCGCAGCGAAGCTCACCAGCGCCACGTTGAAGCCGGTCGGGAGCATGCCCAGGAAGTCCTGTGCTGCAGCCTTCGCCGCCTCCAGCCGGTTCGGGGAGACGTCCTCGGCGATCATCGAGCGCGAGATGTCGATGGTCAGCACGACGGTGGCCCGGTCGCGCGGCACGTCCACCTCGCCCTTGGGCTGGGCGTAGGCCACGTTCAACGCTGCCAGCGACAGCACCGCTGCACCGACAGCGAGGTGCCGCTTCCACGCCTGCTGCTGGGGCAGCACCCGTTCCAGTCGTCCTATCGCTCGCGACCTGGCCCGCGACCGGCGGCGCCACAGCAGCCCCAGGTACAGCAACAGCAGGACGGGGATCAGCAGCAGCCACCACAGCCGCTCGGGACGCATGAACTCGATCCAGGGTTCCATCACGGCCACCTCGCTCCCAGCGACACCGCGGCCAGCGCGGCCACCACCGCGAAGGCAAGACCGTAGCCGGCCCACAGCGCAGTGGTCTCCTTCTTGACCGGCACCATCCCGACCTCGCTGCGGATGTTGGAGTACACCCGCTCCAGCTCCGGCAGGCTCTCGGCCTGGTAGGAGTCGCCGCCGGTCATCGACGAGATGGTGCGCAACAGCTCCGCGTCGGGCGGCACGGGCTCCCGCTTCCCGTCCAGGTCGACGTAGCCGTTGGTGGTGCCGTAGGCGATCGTGTAGACCGGCACCTCGGCCTTGCGGGCCTCGTTGGCGGCCTGGGACGGCGCCCGTCCTGCAGTGTTCTGGCCGTCGCTCAGCAGCACAATCGCGCCCGGCGCGAGCGAGCCGTCCTCGCCCCGCGGCGCCATCTGCAGCGCAGCCAGCGCCGTGTAGATGCTCTCCCCCACCGAGGTCGAGTCCTGCACCCGCAGGCTGCTGATCGCCTGCTGGGCCATCACCCTGTCCAGGGTCGGCGGCAGCCGTACCGACGGGTTGCCGGACAGGCTGACGACGGCGATGTTGTACTGCTCAGGCAGTTCCTTCACGAAGCCGACCGCTGCCTGCTTGGCGGCGTCCAGCCGGTTCGGCTTGACGTCGGTGGCCTGCATTGACTGCGAGATGTCGATCACCAGCACGACTGTGGCGCGCTCCCGCGGCACCATGTCGATGCCGTTGGGACGCGCCCACGCCGCACCGAGCGCGACAAGAGCGGCCAGCGACAGCCCGACCGCGAGGTGGCGGCGCCACTGCGACTGCTTGGTCACGACCCGGGAGAGCAGGGTGGTGTTGGTGTAGCGGATCCCGGTCTTCTTCTTGGCCAGGACGGCGGCCACGTATCCGGCGACCAGCAGCGGCACGACCAGGAGCACCCAGAGTCGCTCGGGGTTGAGGAAGCTGAGCTCGAACATCATTTGCTCACCCCCTGCGGCGGCTGGTGCAGCATCGCGGCAGTCCGCCGGTAGGACAGCACGAACCTGGCGATGTCGTGGACCCAGTCCCGGTCGGTGCGCAGCTGGATGTGGGCGACCCCGGCCCGGCGCAGCGCCACCCTGATGCGCTCGCGCTGGGCGGCGGCGGCCGCGTCCATCCGCTGCCGTGCCGCCTCGTCGCTGGTGTTCACGTACCGCTCGAAGTTGGTCTCCGGGTCACGGATGAGCAGGTCGCCGACGTCGGGGAAGTTGGTCTCGTGGGAGTCCACCACCTCGACGGCGAGAACCTGGTTGCGGATCGCGAGCCGGCGCATCGACCGTTCCCAGTCCGGCGGCACGTTGGCGTCGAGCTCGTAGTCGCCGGCGGTCATGAAGTCGGAGACCACCAGCCGCATCCCGCGGCGCCGTTCGGTCCGGGCAAGCTTCTCGATCCCCTCCGCCAGCGAGAACGGCCCTGTGGTGTGGTCGGCGACTATCGGTTCGGTGAGCATCCGGCGCAACAACCCGTACAGCGCGGTCCGCCCGGACCGGGCCGGGAGCCGCCGGATCGCGTCCGGCCGCATGACCAGACCGCCGAACCGGTCTCCCATCTTCTGCGACAGGAACCCGATGGTGGCGACCGCGGCAATCCCCAGGTCACGCTTGGTGACGCCCTCGGTGCCCCAGTTCATCGACGGAGTGACGTCCAGCAGCGCCCACACCTCGAGTTCCCGGTCGGCGATCGTGTCGCGGACGTGCGGGACGGTCGTCCGCGCGGTGACCGCCCAGTCCATCTTGCGGACGTCGTCCTGACCCGGGACGTACTCCCGGGCGTCGCTGGACTCCGAGCCCGGCCCGGGCAGCAGGCCCTGGTGGTCGCCGTGCAGGAAGCCCTCCAGGCGGCGCACCACAGTCAGTTCCAGGCGCCGCAACGCCGCCTCGGGCGCCAGCTTGTGCAGCGGCAGGGTGGGGGCGGTGGGCTCGCGCAGCACCGACCGCACCGCACCAAGGTCGTCGGGCGGCGGGGCGAAGCCGGGCACGAGGGTCACTGCCGGCCTCAGCCCCTGCCGTCGGGGGCGAACCGGTGCTGGCCGGGAGCGGCGGGCTGGCGCTGCTGCTGGTTCCACACCGGGGTGGGCGGGGGCACCATGGCGACGATCCGCTCCACGACCTGAGCCGGGGTGATGTTGTCGGCGACGGCGTCGAAGCCGAGCACGAAGCGGTGCGCCATGACGTCCTTGGCTATCGACTGCACATCAGTGGGCAGGACGTAGTCGCGGCCGTGGATCAACGCCAGCGCACGCGCGGCGGCGACCAGGCCGAGGGTGGCGCGCGGCGAGCAGCCCACCTGGATCACCGGGACGAGGTCGGGCATGCCGAACTCGTCGGGGGTGCGGGTCGCCAGCACCAGCCTGACTATGTACTCGGCGACGAGGTTGTGGACGAACACCCCGGACGCCTGCGCCTGCAGCGTCCGCACCTTGTCGGGGTCGAGCACCGGGCTCGGCTTGGGCGGGTTCACGCTCATCCGGCGGAGGATCTCGAACTCCTCGTTGCCGCGCGGGTAGGGTACGTCCACCTTGAGCAGGAACCTGTCCCGCTGCGCCTCGGGCAGCGGGTAGACGCCTTCGGACTCGATCGGGTTCTGGGTGGCGATCACGATGAACGGGTCGGGCACCGGGTGGGTGGTGCCGCCGATGGACACCTGCCGCTCGGCCATCAGCTCGAGCATCGCCGACTGCACCTTGGCCGGTGCGCGGTTGATCTCGTCGGCCAGCACGAAGTTCACGAACACCGGGCCCAGCGCGGTGTCGAACTTCTCCTGGCTGGCCGAGTAGATCCGGGTGCCCACGATGTCGGACGGGACCAGGTCGGGGGTGAACTGGATGCGGGCGAAGTCGCCCCCCACCACTGTCGCGAAGGAGCGGACGGCCAGCGTCTTCGCCACCCCCGGCACGCCCTCGAGCAGCACGTGGCCCTTCGCCAGCAGCCCCACCATCAGCTGCTCGACCATGTGCTCCTGGCCCACGATCACCCGCTGCACCTGGGCTATCGCCTCACCCAACAGCTTCGCCGAGGCGGCGATCTCCGGGTTGGCCGCCGGGGCCGGCGGGGGCCCGGAGGGCGGGCTCTGCGGCGGCAGCGGACGCTGTGGCGGCGGGTATCCCGGCGGCGGCTGGATCGGGTTGGTCACGCGGCGCTCCTGGCTTGGTGGGAGTTGCTGACTTGACGTGTGGCGACCACGATACCGCCCGTCGTGCAAGCCTCCTGTGGCCCGGCTGTGGCGTGGCCGTGGACCCGACGGGGGCCGTCCGGGCGGCTGGCACAATGGTCGGCGGAGGCGGGGCCCGCCCGCTCCTACGATGGGACGCGATGACCACGCCAGAGCCGCCCGCCGGCACCGGAGCTGACGCCGGTGCCCCGCGCCTGTCTCCGCTGTGGCGCGACGACCCGCCGCGGGTGGGCGACTACTGGCTGGACGCCCGGCTGACCGCGTCCCCGTCCGGCGTTGCCTACGTCGCGCACGACGAGCAGTCCACGTCGGTGATGCTGGTGCTGCTGTCGGAGGGCGCGGCCGCCGACCCGGCGGCCCGTGACCGGCTGGCCGGGGTGGTCAACAAGCTGCACATCGACACCGTCCTGGCCCGCGGCGGCCATGGCCAGGCCGACGGCAGGCTGGGCCACCGCAGCCGGTCCGAGGACGACGACCCGGTGGGTCCCGACGACGCCCCGCTCGCCCCGTGGGTGGCGCTGGCCTACGACGCGAGCCCCGCCGCGCTGGCGGAGGCGGACCGGATCCTTGCCGAGGTCGACCTGTCGCGGCTGCCGCTGCAGGGCTCCCCGGCCGGGCCGGCCTACCGGCTGCACTGGATCGAGCGGACCCGTCCGGGGGTGTCGCGGCTGTGGCCGCTGCCGTGGCCGGGGCGGCACGACAGGGCCGGCTGGTTGAGCATCCTCGCCTCGTGGCTGCTCATGATGCTGCTGGCCGCGCTCGCCGTCCTGATCGCGATCCTGATCTTCCAGCAGGCGCCGCCGGACTCGCCGCCGCCGCCGGTCCCGCCGACCGCAACGCCACCGCCGACCGGCTCCCCGCCGCCGACAGGGTCCCCGTCGCCGGACTCGGCCTCGCCGTCGCCGGATTCCGCCTCCCCGTCGCCGGACTCGGCATCCCCCTCACCGGACTCCGCCTCGCCGTCGCCCTCGCCCGACTCGGCCTCACCTTCGCCGACCACCGGCTCGCCGTCCCCGTCGCAGTCGGGCTCGCCGTCCCCCGGGGAGACACCGTCGGGACAGGTGGGGTCTCCCACCCCGAACTCAAGGTTGTGACGTGGCCCGGCCGCGGCTGGTGGTCACAGACCTGGACGGCACCTTCCTCAGCCCGGACGGGTCCATCTCCCCGCTGAACCGCGCCGCAGCAACCCGGGCAGCCGAACTGGGCATCCCCTTCGTGGTGGCGACCGGACGTCCGATCCGCTGGCTGGGCGTGCTGGCCGGGCTGGATGCCGCCCACCCGCTGGTGATCGCCTCCAACGGTGCCGTGCTGTGGGACCTGTCCGAGCACAGGGTCGTCGACTACCACGCCGTCGCCCCGGACTGCGCCGCCGACGTGGTGGACCGGCTGCGGCGCGGCCTGCCAGGGGTCTACCTGGGGGTGGAGACGGTGGCCGGCTTCCGCTGCGACCCGGGAACCCCGGCTGCCGACCCGGCAACCGACGCGGTCACTACCGACCTGCTGGCGACCAGCCAGCCCGTGCTGAAGGTGCTCGGCTTCCACCCGACCATCCCGTCGGCGGAGCTGACCGGGCAGGCCCTCGCGCTGGTGGGTGACCTGGCCACCGTGACCCACTCGGCTGTCGAGGTGCCCGGCGTGGTGGAGATCAGCGCCCCGGGGGTGTCGAAGGCGTCGGCGCTGGTCGCGCTGTGTGAACGCCTGGGGATCGACGCCGTCGAGGTGGCAGCCTTCGGCGACATGCCCAACGACGCCGGGATGCTGGCCTGGGCCGGTCAGCCGCACGTGGTGGGCAATGCCCACCCGAGCCTGCTGGACACCGGGTTCCCGGTGGTCGGCAGCCACGCCGATTCCGGGGTCGGACGCCGGCTGCTGGAGCTGCTGGACGCCTGAGCCCGGACGGGCCGCGGC
>JAEZGC010000135.1 GCA_023437345.1 Actinomycetes bacterium | reverse complement strand
ATCATCCATCTGCGACGGTTGTTGCCAACCGCCTTCGCCGTTGCCGGCGTGCGACCTACCCGGACGCCTCGCGCGAGCAGCGCTCGGACGGCGTCCGCAGGCCCGACGGCCCGTCTTGGTGTTGGTCCGGGTGGGGTTTACCGAGCCACCCCAGTCGCCTGGGGTGCTGGTGGTCTCTTACACCACCGTTTCACCCTTACCCCGCACGAGTGCGGGGCGGTCTGTTCTCTGTGGCACTGTCCCGCGGGTCACCCCGGGTGGGCGTTACCCACCACCCTGCTCTGTGGAGTCCGGACTTTCCTCAGCCTCACGGCTGCGATCACCCGGCCCGGCTCGTCCACCGCCCATGGTACCGGTCAGTCGGTGGCCAGCGTCGTGAAGCCGACCTTGCCGTCCATCAGGTCCGCGGTGACAAGGGCGGCCTCCACGGTGGTGCCGAGGACGAGGTCCTCGCCGGTCACCCGTGCCTCCACGGCCGGTTCGTCCAGCTGGAACACGCCGCGCCGGCCGTCGCCGTCGACCTCGAGCAGGTCGCCGGTGAAGATGTCGCCAAGGTACGGCGCGAGCAGCATCGCCTCGACCCGGTCGATGATCCCGCGCTCGTACTGCTTGACCCGGCGGTTGGACTCGTCCATCTCGGTCGGGACTGTCTCCAGCCCTGCCAGCACCCACTCCGGTACCGGGGTTTCTGCGCACAGCGCGACGCAGATCTCGGACGCGTACCTGTCGACCAGCCGCCGCAGCGGCGCGGTGACGTGAGCGTACGGGGCGGCGATCGCGGCGTGCACCGCCTGGACGGGCGGATTGCCGTCGGTGAACGGGGCGTAGCCGGCCCCCCGGAACAGCATCGTGCAGGCGTTGAGCATGGCGGCATGCCTTGTGATGGACGGGTCGAGGCTGCGCACGAAGTCGGGATAGCCCTGCTCCCGCGGCCACTCGATGCCGAGCGCTGCGGCGGTCCGGCGGAGCTTGGCGATCCCCGACTTCTCAGCCGGCGGCAGGGTGCGCAGGATCCCGGTCCCGCCCTCCAGCATGATCGACGCCGCCGCCATCCCGGTCGCCAGCGAGATCTCGGCGTTCCAGCTCTCCACCGGCAACAGGGTGCGGAAGGTGAGCCGCCAGCGATTGCCGTCGGTGACTATCTCCTGCGCGGGGACGCCGAGGCTCACCCCGTGCCGGGCCGCCTCCAGGTGCAGCCGCAGCTGTCCGATCTCACGCAGCAGCAGCAGTTGCTCGTCGGCGGTGCCGGCGTCCAGCGCCTGCTGCACCCCCGGGTAGTCGAGCTGCCGGCGGCTGCGGACCAGCGCACGGTCCACCCGCGCGTCGGTGATCTCACCGTCGGCGTCCAGCCACAGCTCCCACAGCAGGGCCGGCCGGACCTGGCCGGGCAGCAGGCTGGCGGCGCCCTCCGACAGCACCGGGGGGTGCAGCGGGGTGCGGTGGCTGGGCGCGTAGAACGTCTGGCAACGGACGTGGGTCTCGGCGTCGAGCGCCCCGCCGGGGGTGACGAAGGCTGCGACGTCGGCTATCGCGTACCGGATCAGGTACCCGGCGCCGTGCCGGGACAGGTGCATGGCCTGGTCGAGGTCGGTCGAGCCGGGCGGGTCGATGGTGAGGAAGTCGATGTCAGTGAGGTCGCGGGACGGCAGCGCCGGGGACGCGGCCGCCAGTTCGGCCTCGGCGAGCGCGTCGGCGGGGTACTGCGCCGGGATGCTGAGTTCGCGGCGCAGCCGGCGCAGCGCCGCGCGCAGCACGGGCGGTTCCTCGAGCCGCAGCTCGACCTGGCGAACCGGCATCGTCTACCTCCTGGACTCGGGCTGGGCGTCGCGGACCCGGCTGACCAGCCGATCGCCGGCCCGCCGCGGCGAATGCGGACGGGCCATCAGCCCGCCGCCTGCCGGATCAGGATCCGGTCACACTCCTCACAACGCAGCACCTCGTCGGCGGCCGCTGCCTGGTAGGACGCGAGCGCGGTCTGGGTGGCCTCCAGCTGGCAGCCGCTGCAACGCCGTCCCTGCAGTTCTCCGACCCCCGTCCCGCCGCTGCGGTCGGCAACCCGGCGGTAGAGCGCGATCAGGTCCTCGGGCAGCCCGGCGGCGATCGCGTCACGGGCGGCCCGCTGCTGGGCCAGCTCGGCGTCCAGGACGGCGAGTTGCTCGTCCCGGGCGGCGATCAGGGCGCGCAACGAGTTCTCCACCTCGCCGCGCTGGGTGACCAGCCGGGCGTGCTCGGCGGTGGCGGTCTCCAGGTTCTCCATGACCTCCAGCTCGATGTCCTCAAGGTCGGAGATCCGGCGCTTGAGGTGCTCGATCTCGTCGATCAGCGCGGTGAGCTGCTTGCCGTCGCTCACCTGGCCGCCGTCCAGCCGCTGCTGGTCGCGGGCTCGTCGCTCCCGCACCGGGACCAGGTCGGACTCCGCCTTGGCGACGTCGAGCTCGAGGTCGGCCACGGCAGTGGCGGCGGCGACTATCGCCTCGCCGAGGGCGGCGCGCGTCTTGTGACCCTCGGCGATCCGGGCGTGCTCGGGCAGCGCAGCCCGGCGATGCTCCAGCTGCGCGATGGCGGTGTCCAGGGCCTGCAGGTCGAGCAGGCCACGCTGGTCACTGGGGGCAGCCCTCATCGAGTCTCCTTCTCGTCGGGTCCGAGACTACCTGTCGGGGCGGGCCCGGGGCCGCGCGCCGGCGGGCGTGGCTCGATTCGCGGGGCCGCCGGGCCGGGGTCGCGCTCCTCTAGGATCGACGCCATGACCGACCAGCCCGCCGCCGACGCCCCGAGCGAACTCCCCAACCGCCAGACCCCGTTCTCCGAGGCGTTCCGGGAGTTCATCCCGCAGGGCTGGGCGCCGTACCCCGCCGAGCTGCCCGAGCCGCTGCCGGCGTCGGCCTGGACGAAGGCCCGCCGCGACGCGATCACGGCGATGTTCCCGGGCGAGCGGCTGGTGATCCCGGCCGGCAGGTTCAAGGTCCGCTCCAACGACACCGACTTCCGGTACCGGGCGCACTCGGCGTTCGCCCACCTCAGCGGCCTGGGCAGCGACCGGGAGCCGGACGCCGTCCTCGTCCTCGAACCCACCGATGCCGGCCACAGCGCCGTGCTGTACTTCAAGCCGCGCGCGCCGCGCACCGACCCCGAGTTCTACGCCGACCCCCGCTACGGCGAGATGTGGGTGGGCCAGCGCGAGTCGCTGGCCGAGATGGCGGCCCTGACCGGGCTCGACGTGAGCCCCCTCAGCGAGCTCGAGGCGGCGCTGGACAAGAACCTGCAGTCGACCTCGCTGCGCATCGTCAGGGACGCCGACGAGGCGCTCACCGCCGCTGTGGACGTGCTGCGTGGCGCAGCAGGGGTGGAGTCCGCAGCGGCGACGTCGGCCGACGACGAGTTGGCCGTGGCGCTGAGCGAACTGCGCCTCACCAAGGACCGGTTCGAGGTCGAGGAGCTCCGCGAGGCCTGCCGGCTGACCGCCATCGGCTTCGAGGCGGTGGTCGCCGACCTGCCGGAGGCAGTCCGCCGGGGCCGGGGAGAGCGCTGGGTGGAAGGCGTGTTCGGGCTGCACGCCCGCCACCAGGGCAATGCCGTCGGCTACGACACGATCGCCGCCGGGGCCGACCACGCCGCCACGCTGCACTGGATCCGCAACGACGGCGAACTGCGGCCCGGCGACCTGCTGCTGCTGGACGCCGGGGTCGAGGTCGAGTCGCTCTACACCGCCGACATCACCCGCACCCTGCCGGTCTCGGGCACCTTCTCCCCCGCGCAGCGCACCGTGTACCAGGCCGTGCTGGACGCCCAGCAGGCCGGGATCGACGCCGCCCGTCCGGGCGCGAAGTTCAGCGACGTGCACGCCGCGGCGATCGCCGTCCTGGCCGCCCGGCTCGAGGAGTGGGGCCTGCTGCCGGTCACGGCCGCCGAGTCGCTCGACCCCGAGACCGGCGGCCACCACCGGCGCTGGATGGTGCACGGCACGTCGCACCACCTGGGGATCGACGTCCACGACTGCGCGCTGGCCCGCAACGAGAACTACCGCGGCGGCGAGCTGAGGCCGGGGATGGTGATCACCGTCGAGCCGGGGCTGTACTTCAAGAGCACCGACCTGCTGGTTCCCGAGGAACTGCGCGGCATCGGGGTGCGGATCGAGGACGACATAGTCATCACCGAGGACGGCTGCGAGGTGCTGTCGGCCCACCTGCCGCGCCACCCCGCCGAGGTCGAGGCCTGGATGGCCGGGGTGTGGGCGCAGGCCTGAGCCGTCGCGGGCACCCGGCGCGCACGGCGCGCGTTGCAGCGGCGGTCCGCCGCTGTCAGCCGCCGGGCAGATACTTGTCGACCCTGGCCCGCAGCCGGTCGCTGATCCGCGGCTCGGTGGCCAGCTCGGCGAGCCACTCGTGCCGGGTGGTCGCCGCCCGGAAGGCGAAGCCGACGCTGAGCTGGTGGTCGCGCCGCTCGACCACCTCGATCAGGTCGTCGGCGGCCACCGTGCCGGGTTCGATCACCCGCAGGTAGGCTCCCGGAACGCCGTGCTCGGTGAACCGTCGCACCCAGTGCGGCTGGTCCATGAAGCCGGCGAACACCGAGCAGGGAATCCGTACCCCGCTCACCTCGAGCAGCGTGTCGCCGATCCGCCAGCGCTCCCCGATCCTTGCCTGCTGGACGTCGAGCCCGACCGTGGTCAGGTTCTCCCCGAACGAGCCGGCGGCCAGCGCCCGGCCCAGCTCGGCCTCCCAGTGGGCGTAGTCCTCGCGGGCGAAGGCGTACACCGCCTGGTCGAACCCGCCGTGGTGGGGATCGGCCTGCTCGTCGCCGGCCAGGCCGAGCGGTCCGACCGGCACCCTGCCGCTCACCGGTCGCTTGTCGATAGCGCTTCGCTTGGCGGCGTCCCGCTCGAGGGCGCGGACCCGTCCGTCGCTCACCGACTCCACCACCGCCATGGGCGTCATGGTAGGGGTCAGGGGCTGGCGACACAGGGTGTCCGCCGCCGCGGGCAAAACCCCCGATCCGGGGCCGGCGACCCTAGAGTGCTGACCGTGAACGATCCGAAGCAGACCAAGGTTGTCCTCGACGAATCCGAGATGCCGACGCACTGGTACAACATCGTCGCCGACCTGCCGACCCCGCCGCCGCCGCACCTGCACCCCGGCACCCGCGAGCCGCTGACCCCCGCCGACCTGGGGGCGCTGTTCCCGATGGGGCTGATCGCGCAGGAGGCGTCCACCGAGCGCTGGATCGAGATCCCGCAGGAGGTCCACGACATCTACCGGCTGTGGCGGCCGTCGCCGTTCTTCCGGGCGCTGCGGCTCGAGCGGGCGCTGGGCACCACGGCGCGGATCTACTACAAGTACGAGGGCGCCTCCCCGGTCGGGTCGCACAAGACCAACTCCGCGGTGCCGCAGGCCTACTTCAACAAGCTGGACGGACGCACCCGGCTCACCACCGAGACCGGCGCCGGCCAGTGGGGCTCGGCGCTCGCCTTCGCCGCCCAGATCTTCGGCCTGCAGTGTGACATCTGGCAGGTCCGCAGCAGCTACGAGGGCAAGCCGTACCGCCACGTGCTGATGGAGACCTTCGGCGCCCACGTGGTGGCGAGCCCGTCCGAGCTGACCAATGCCGGACGAGCGCTGCGCGAGCAGTTCCCCGACACCACGGGCTCGCTGGGGATGGCGATCTCGGAGGCCGTCGAGGCGGCCGCGACCGACCCGAACGCCGCCTACTCGCTGGGCAGCGTGCTCAACCACGTCCTGTTGCACCAGACCGTGATCGGCCAGGAAGCGGTCAAGCAGCTGGCCATGTTCGGTGAGGAGTCTGCCGACTTCATCTTCGGCTGCGCCGGCGGCGGCTCGAACTTCGCCGGCCTCGCCTTCCCCTTCCTGCGCGAGAACCTCGAGGGACGCGCGCAGGCGTCGATCATCGCCTGCGAGCCTAAGGCTGCCCCGTCCATGACCGAGGGCGAGTACCGCTACGACTTCGGCGACACCGCGCACCTCACGCCGCTGCTGAAGATGTACACCCTCGGCCCGGAGTTCGTCCCGGCGCCGGTGCACGCCGGCGGGCTGCGCTACCACGGCATGGCGCCGCTCGTGTCGCACCTGGTCCGGGAGGAGCTGGTGGAGGCGCGTGCGTACGAC
>JAEZGC010000106.1 GCA_023437345.1 Actinomycetes bacterium | reverse complement strand
GCCACCACCTCCGACAGCGTCTCCCGGTCGGTCGCCGAGTAGCTGGGCAGCTGGTCCTTGCCCTCGGCCAGCCCGTCGGCGAGCTCTCGGGCGCCGTCAGCCAGCTGGTCGCTGCCGTCGGCCGCCTCGCCGAGCCCGCCGGCGAACTCCGCGGTCCCGTCGGCGAGGCTGGACGCCCCGTCGGCGGCCTGGGCGATCCCGTCGACCAGCTGCGGGATGCCGTCGGCGAGCTTGTCGGTTCCGCTGGCGAGCTGCCGGCCGCCGCTCTTGAGCTGCCGGAGCTGGTCGACCGACCCGGCCGCCTCGTCGGCAGCCTGCGCCAGCTGCTCACGCAGGTCGTCAAGCCCGCCGGCCACCAGACCGGCGCCCGACAACAGGGACTGCCCGGTCTGCGGGTCGGGCTGGCTGACGCCTCCGGCAGCTGCCTGCGCGGCGGCGCCGACCCCCACCGGCACGCCGACTTCCAGACCCACCTGCAGACCTGCCTGCGCGCCGGCCTGAGCGCCGGCGTTGACCCCGCCTGCGACGCCGGCGGTCCGGCCGGCCTCGAAGAAGGCGCACCCGCCGGCATCCTCGATCTCCGCCGGGCACGGGGCGACCTGGGCGGCGGCCAACTGGGCGGGCCCCTGTGCGGCATTCGCCGCCTGATCGGCGGCCTGGGACAGGCCGGTCTGCACTGCTTGGGACTCTGCCTGCTGCTGGGCCGCCGCGCGGGCGCCGGCCAGCAGCTGGCTGTTGCTTCCCAGTTCGGCCATCGCCTCCCCGTAGGCCGCGATGCCGTCAGCGACGCCGGCGGCGCCCTGGGAGAGCTGGCCGATCCCCGTCACGAGGTCACCCTGCTGGTCCACGGCGCCGATCGTCTGGTCGACCAGCGCGTTCACGCCGTCCACGTAGTCGGCGACGCCGCCCGCCAGGGTTCGGGTCTGCCGCGGCAGGGGAGCTGTCTGGGTTGCCATCGTGCGCAGACCCCCGGCGAGTTCGCCGGTGCCGACGGCGAGTTGGTCGGCGCCGTCCGCGGCGTCGGCGAGGCCGTCGGCCAGGTCGCGTGCCCCGCCGGCGAGCTCGGCGGCGCCGTCGGCGATGGTGATGAACTGCTCACCCATGTCGTTGAAGCCGACATAGATCTGTTCGAGGTAGGCCGACGTCAGCGTCTGGTTGAGCACTCCGGCGGCCTCCTGCGCGACCACCTTGCCGAGCGTGGCGTCCGCGATCCCGGCGACCGGTGAGGTGTCCACCCGGATCGTGGCGCTTGCAGCATCGGCAGCCTCACCGGCGTAGGAGGTGGCGGCGGCGGAGAACTCCGGCGGGATCGTGACCATCGCGGCGTAGTGCCCACTGGCCAGGCCCTGCCGGGCCGCCTCCTCCGACTCCAGCACCCAGGCAAGGTTCTGCACCCGGTCGGAGTCGACCAGGGCGGCGGTCAGCTGGCGTCCCAACGGGACGTACTCTCCGTTCAGGGTGACCGGCTCGTCGAGGTTCACTATCGCGGCCTCTACCTGCCGCAGCCGCTCGTTGTTGTTCCAGTTCGCCCACAGCAGGCCCCCGGCGACGAGGACGGGCACGAGGATGAGCCCCAGCAGGGTCGTCCAGCGGGTGGTGGTGTGATCGGTCATCGGGTGGCTCCGGCAGCGGGGACGAGGTGGGAGGGCAGGCTCAGCACGCGGTACTCGCCCGGGACCAGCACTGACGGATCCGTGCCGGGCATCGTGCCGAGCACCCAGGTGGTGGGGCGGTCGGGGTCTGGTGGGGCGGACAGCGCGGCGCGCAGCGCCGCGTCATGGGCATCGGGCAGTTCGTCGGCCGCGGGCACGAACACGATCCCGCCTGCGGCGCGGTCCAGCTCGGCGGCGAAGTCGCCGGTGGAGTCGAGCAGGACGGGCGTCCTCGTCCGCACCACGGAGGCCTCCTGGGGCATCACCCGGCCGAGCACCTTCGCGTCCCCCGCGGTGAACACCGCGCGGCCCGACAGGCCGTACATCAAGGCGAGCCGGCTGACGTGCTCGCCCTCGACGACCAGCACCTCGCCGCGCTCGACCCGCACTGCGATGTCGCGCAGCAGGGTGTGGCCGTCGGCCTGCGCGGTAAGTCCCTCGGCGTGGATCGCCGCGTCGTCGCCGGGGGCCGGCCACTCCGCGAGCCGGGTCTGGTGGGCCAGCGCCTCGCCTTCCACGTCCAGCACCGGCAGTCGCCTGGCGAGTCCCGCCGGGAGCCACCAGGCGGCCGACCCCATCAGCTTCATCACCGCCGGCCCGAGCGTCATCCGCACCAGGAAGGCATCGAAGGCCACACCCAGCGCCAGGCCGAGGGCGATCGGCTTGATCACCCCGATGCCGGTGGGCACGAAGAAGATGAAGACCGAGAACATGATCAGCGCCGCACCGATCACCACCTTGGCCGAGTGGACGAACCCGTCCTCGATCCAGTTCGGGTTGCCGTGGACGTACTCCTCCCGCATCCGGGAGGTGAGGAAGACCTCGTAGTCCATCGCCAGGCCGAACAGGATGCCCATCAGGATGATCGGCAGGAAGCTGATCACCGGCCCCGGCTCCGGCAGGTTGATCAACCACCCGCCGACACCCTGGTTGAACACCTTACCCACGGTGCCGAACGCCGCGCCGACGCTGAGCAGGTAGCCCAGGGCGGCCTTCACCGGCACCCACACAGACCGGAAGGCCATCATCAGCAGGACCAGCGAGAGCCCGACGACGAAGATGCCGAACGGCAGCAGCGCGTCGCGGAGCCGGTTGCTGACGTCGATCTGGGCCGCCGTCAGGCCGGTGATGGCGGTGTCGATGCCGTACTCGTCGAGCCAGTGCTGGTGCTCGGCGCGCAACCTGTCGACCAGGTCTGCAGTGGCAGGGTCGTCCGGGCCGGTGGTCGGGATGAGCTGGATCATCGCCGTGTCGGCATTGGCGTTCGGCACGGCGGCGGCCACCATCTCGACCCCCTCGATCGCCTCGACGTCGGCGCGGATCCCGTCCAGAATCGCCACGGGGTCGTCGGACTCGACTATCGAGCCGGTGATCACCAGCGGACCGTTGAAGCCGATCCCGAACTCCCGGGTGGTCAGGTCGAAGGCGATCCGGTCCGGCTCGCCGGGCACCGCGCGGCCGGAGTTGGGCAGCGCCAGCTGCAGGTTGAGCGCCGGGTAAGCCAGCGCACCCATCCCGACCACGACGACAAGGACGGTGACCAGCGGCCACCTGGTGACCACGCCGACCCACCAGCGCGACGCCCGTCCGGGCTCCCGGCCGGCCTTCGCTGCGCGGCTCTTCGGACGGAGCCGTTCCCCGGCCATCCCCATGAACGCCGGCAGCAGGGTGAGCGCGAGCAACACCTCGAAGCCGACTCCGACCGCTGTGAAGATGCCCATCACGCTCAGGAACGGCAGGCCGGCCAGACTCAGCCCGACGAGCGCGATGATCACCGTCAGGCCGGCGAAGACGACTGCCGAGCCGGCGGTGGCGACCGCCCGGGCCGCGGACTCCTCGACGTCCATCCCGGTGGCGAGCTGGTCGCGGTGCCGGGAGATGATGAACAGCGCGTAGTCGATGCCGACAGCGAGACAGAGCATCAGGACGAGCAGCAGCGTGGTCGAGCTGACCGGGATGATCCCAGTGGCTATGAACACAAGGCTCACGCCGAGCGCCACGCCGGTCAGCGCGGTCCCGATCGGCATCATCGCGGCGAGGATGCCGCCCAGCACCATGACCAGGACCACCAGGGCGACCACCACGCCCAGCCCTTCGACCACGCTGAGCTCGGGAAGGTGGATCGAGAAGACGTCGCCGCCGACGTCCACTGTCGACCCCGGAAGGGACGTGGTGAGCTCCTGCGCGGCGGCGACGAGTTCCTCGCGCTGGGCGTCGGTGAAGGTGGAGACCGCCCCTTCGACCCTGACCCGCACCAGTGCGTGGCTGCCGTCGTCGCTGACCAGGCCGTCGATGTAGTCGTTGAACGGGGTCTGCACGCCCTTGACGAAGTCGAGTTCGGACTCCAGGTCGGCCAGGTAGAGCTCGATCCCCTTGCGGTTGGCCGCGGAGTCCACCCGGGTGCCGGCCGGCGCCCCGATGACGATGGTCGCCGACGCGTCAGCCGCCTCGGGGAAGGTCACCTCGAGGGTCTCCAGCGCCCTCTGGGAACTGGACCCGGGGATCGTGAAGGCATCGTCGTAGCTGCCGCCGACGGTGAGGGCGAGGACGCCAAACAGCGCGAGGATGGCGAGCCAGGTGGCGAGCACCCGTCCGCGCAGCCGGTAACAGGCTCGACCGAGACGGTAGAGGAAGGCGGACACTGGTACTCCATCGGTGGATGCTGGGGCTCGACGGGATACAGCGTCGTATCCGATACACCACTGTATCCGCCGGGAGCGGGAATCCAATACGCTGGGGGCATCAGTACGTCAGGAGGACCATGACCGCCCCTGCGGTGAGTAGCCGCCGCGCCCACACCCGCGACCGGGTGATGGACGCTGCCATCGCGCTGTTCGCGGAGAAGGGCGTGCTGGCCGCCAGCGTCGAGGAGATCTGCGAGCGGGCCGGTTTCACCCGGGGAGCCTTCTACTCCAACTTCGAGTCCCGCGACGACCTGATGATCGCCGGCGTCGAGCGCAAGGGCCGCGAGATCCTGGCTGCGGCCGAGAAGGCCGTCGCGTCCATCCCCGACGA
>JAEZGC010000058.1 GCA_023437345.1 Actinomycetes bacterium | reverse complement strand
GCACGAAGGGCCTCTACGAGATCGCGCTCGCCCCCGGCGCCGTGCCGGTGCCGAACCTTGTCGACCCCCAGCAGCCCGACCGCGGCTTCCACGCCATTGCCGCCTTCACCGACCTGCGCGGCCGGGTCGGGGTGGCGCTGGCGGCCGAGGCGGCGGGCGGGATCTGGCTGTCCGCGACCGCCGGCGCGCCGGACTCGTTCCGGCTGGTCCGCGCCCCGGGCGAGGAGATCCGGTCGCTCTCGGTCCAGTACGACGGTCCCCGGGTCTTCCTGTGGGCACCCCGGGCGGCGCCGGAGGGGGACGGCACCGGCTGCATCCGGCTGCCCATCGACGAGCTCGGCAGCGTGGCCGTCCCCACCCTTGCCGGCCAGTGGCAGGACCTCTCCAAGGGCTGGACCGGCGGCAGCTGCTGGGTGGTGAGGGTGGTGGGCGACACCGCCTGGGCCGCGTCCCAGAGCGGCGGGGTGCTCGGGCTCAAGCTGGGCACCAGCGACCCGGCCTGGCGGGCCCCGGACGTCAACTGTGGCCTGCCGCTGCGCGACCGGCGACGCTTCTCGCCGCAGTCGGGGGTCTCGGGGGCTGTGCTCGCCGACGGCACCCACCTCGTCCTGGCCGCCGGGGCGGGTGGGGTGTACCGGTCGCTGGACGGCGGCGACAGCTGGCGGTCCTGCTCGGCGCGGGTGGTCGACGACGTGGTCACCCTGCCGCCGTCGTGGCTGTTCTGCTCCGGCGAGCACCGCGTCGAGGTGGTGCGCTCAAGTGGCTAGCACGTCGCTGCGCCAGGTACTGCCCCAGGTGTTCGCGGCCGGCGCCGAGACCGGCCCGCTCGCAGCGGTGGTGGCGGCCGCGGACGGGATGCACCAGCCGGTCAGCGACGTGCTGGACCAGCTGCACTCCCGGTTCGACCCGATGCTGGCTCCCGACGCGATGGTGTGCTACCTGGCGAGCTGGGTCGACCTGGACTGGCTCACCCTGCCCGAGACCCCCACCCGGTCGCGCAGCACGTTGCCGGGCGGCGCCGCGCCGTTGCGCGACCTGCTGGTGGCCTCGGCCGACCTGGCGGCCCGGCGCGGGACCGCCGGCGGGATCACCAGCTTCCTCGAGCTGGCGACGCGACGCGACGGCTTCGTGGTCGAGGACGCCGGCGGCTTCCACCTGCGGGTCCACCTGCCGCCGGGCGCCGGGGACATCGCCGAGGTGGTGGAGCGGATCATCGCCGTGATCAAGCCTGCCCACATCACCTCCGAGGTATTGGACGCCGGCGCGGAACCCGACCCTGTCGATCCAGCGGGAGCCGAGCCCGTGCCACCCACCCCCACCCCCGACCCGGCACCACCCACCCCCGCTGAGCCGGCCGGAGCAGACCCTGTCCCACCCACCACTGCGGCCGAAGGGCACTCATGAGCACCATCACGCTGACCTTGACCGCCACGCAGGTCACCGTGTCCACCACTCCAGGCACGCTCACCGCGTCGGTGACGAACTCCGCCACCGTGCCCGCCCGGGTGGTGCTGGGCCCCTTCGCCCCGCTGGCGGGTGAGGCGGCGGCCCAGTCGGCCCGGGCCTGGACCACAGTGGAACGCCCGCTGCGCGAGATCGGCCCCGGAGCAACTGAACAATTCACCGTCACGCTCGCGCCGACGGCCGAGACCGCTGCCGGCGAGTACGGCGTCCGGCTGATCGCCTACGACGCCGACCGGCCGCCCGAGGAGTACGGCGACCAGGCGCAGGAGGTTCGGGTCAGCGTCACCCGGGAACCGGTCGCCGCCCCGTCCGGCATCCCGTGGTGGATCTACGCCGTCGCCGGCGGCCTCGTGCTGGTGGTCGGGGTGGTCGCCTTCCTGCTGCTGCGCCCCGGACCGCCCGAGCCCAGCCCGAGCCCCACCCCGACCCCGACCCCCACCGCCAGCCAGAACCCGTGCCCCGAACCCTTCGTGCCGCGCCTTGCCCGGCCCGGCGACTTCACCTGCGTGATGCCCGCCAGCGCCCAGGAGGCGCAGTGGGACAACAGGTCGGACGTGCAGCGCAACCGGGTGATCCCCGGCACCACCGAGTGCCAGATCCCCTACGTCCCGCGGCTGGCCTTCCCCAACGACCTGGTCTGCGTCTGGGAGGACACCGCCAACCGGACCCACGTCGAGAACCAGCCCGGCTACACAGACCGGATGTTCAACGAGAAGGAGTACCCCGAGACCTTCACCGAGAGACGCTGAGATGAACCCGATCACGCTCCAGCTGACGAGCTCGAGCCTCACCGCCGCCGAGGGCGGCACGACGCTGACCGCCTCCGTCACCAACTCGGCCACGGTCCCGACCCGGGTCGTCCTGGGCGCCTTCGCGGGCAGCAGCGGGGCCGGGCAGGACGCGGCGCCGACCGTCGGCAGGGCTGCGGCTGACCCGCTGGCCTGGGTGACGATCGACCACCCGCTGCGGACTATCGGGCCGGGCGCCACCGAGCAGTACACGGTCGGCTTCGCCCCGCCGCAACAGGCGCCCGCGGGGCAGTACGCGGTGCGCCTGATCGCCTACGACGCCGACCGGCCGCCAGAGGAGTACAGCGACCAGGCCCAGCACGTGGAGCTCGTGGTCCCCGCCCGGCCTGCCGCGCCCGCGACCGGCCTGCCGTGGTGGGTGTACCTGGCGGCCGGGGCTCTGGTCCTCATCATCGCCGTGGTCGCGTTCCTGCTGCTGCGGCCACCGCCCGACCCGCCGGTGCCGTCGCCCACCCCCACCCCGACTCCGACCGCCACGCCCACCCCGACCCCGTCGCCGACGCCGTCCAACCCATGCCCGCCGCCGTATGTGCCGCGACTGGCGCGGGCCACCGACCTCACCTGCGTCACGACGCTGAGCGCCGCGGAGGCCCGGACCGACAACGACCCGGACCTTCAGAAGGCGCGCAAGGACCCCGGCGGAACCTACGGCCCCGAGACCTGCGTCCAGGGCTACGTGTGGCGCGAGGCCTTCGAGGGCGACGTGGCGTGCGTCACCGGGACCGTCCGCACCCGCACCTACTGGGAGAACCGGGGCTACCCGGAGGGACGACCCTGACCGATGGCCGACCGCAAGCCGCTGGTAGTCCTGGCCGTCCTCGGCGTCCTGGCGGTAGCCCTCTTCGTGGCAGGCGTGCTGGGCACCGGACGGACGGCCACCGACCCCGGGTGGCCATCGTGGGCGACCCCGCAGTTCGCGCCCGGTGACCCGCTCCCGGTCGAGGACCTGTCCGGCTCGTCGGGGTGCAGCATCGAGGGCGCCGTGATCACGTTCACCACCGCGTGCCGGGTCGAGGTGGCCCGGGTCACCGGCGGCTGGCCCTGGCAGGCCGCGACCCGCCGGGCGCTGCTGGTGGTCAGCGCCGGACCGGTGGACCTGGCCGTCACGCTGGCCGGGAAGGCCCTGCGGACCGGTCTCGATCCGGGCGAGGACGTCCGCCTCACCTACACCCGCGACGGCGGCGACTTCGCGCTGGCCTGCGGGTCGCTGTCAGGGTGCGCGGTAGTGCTCACCGAGGACTCCTGATGCCCGTCCTGGCCGAGGTGCGCCGACCGCTGTTCTTCCTCGCCTGCTTTGCGCTGCTGCTGGCCGTCCTCGTCGAGCTCGGGTCGGGGCTCGTGGTCGGCGGCGGGAGCGCGGGGCCGGTGGCCGGCCTGGCCGCCGGCATCCCCGGCGTGGAGCCGGACATGGTGGCCGACGTGGACGCCGAGTCGCCGCCCGGCAACGGCATCGGCCACCTCGCCCTGATCGACGGCTACCTGCTGTTCTCTGTCGTGATGCTGGGACTCAGCTTCATCCTCAGCCAGCGCGCCTACGGACGGATCCAGGGCATCGTCACGCTGATCGTCTCGTTCTGCTGGATCATCCTGAGCTTCATCATGGCCCTGATCGCCTTCGTGCTCCTCCTTGTGATGTTCGGCCTGTTCGTGGCGGTCCCGTTCGGCACCATCGCCTACCTGGCGGTGTGGGGCTTCTTCCCGGTCGGGCAGGCGGCAACCGTGCTCGGGCTGGTGCTGTTCCTGAAGCTCGTCTTCCTCGTGCTGCTGGTGCTGTCGCAGCAGAAGTTCCTGAAGGCTGTGGCGTTGATGATCCACATCGCGGTGTCCTTCGTACTGCAGCTGGTGCTGGGCATCGTGCAGGGTTGGCTGCCCGGCATCGTGGTCAGCCTGGGCGACCAGCTGCTGGCGCTGGTCTTCGCCATCGTGTCGCTGGTCGGTGCGATCTGGGCGTTCGTGTGGACGATCCCGGCGGTCGTCAATGCGATCCGGGTGTCCTTCTCGCGGACCCAGTAGCCGCCCCACCGCGCTGGGTGGACGCTTGCCGCCGAGTTCGGCGGCACGTGCCCGGTCAGCGGTTGCCGGAGGTGTAGCTGCCGAAGCTGCGCGGCACCCCGTGCAGCGCGGCGAGGATGCCCACCCCGTTCAGCGCGGCGAGGTAGCTAGCCAGCCCCCGCGACCCGTGCCTTGCTGGCCGGTCATCCCCGCTCAGCTGCCCGGCGGCCTGGCGTTGCCCGAGGTGTAGAACCGGAACCCGCGGGGGATCCCGTCGTGCCGGGTGACGTCGGCGAACTTCACCGGCACCGTGACCCCGCCGGCGCGGACGTGGAAGTGGATGTGTCCGGTCAGGCTGTGCCCGACGCTGCCCACCTCGGCCAGCTGGTCGCCCTGGCTGACCGCGGCACCGACCGCTACCCGGGCGCTGCCCCGCTTGATGTGCAGGTAGGACGCCACCGAGCCGTCGGCGTGCTCGACCTCTATCTCGTTGTTGGGCCCGCCGATCCCGTCATGGTTGTCGATCACCGACGTCACCCGCCCGGCCTCCGCCGCCAGCACCGGGGTGCCGCAGCCACGCCGGAAGTCCCACGCGAAGTCCTGGGTGAAGTTGCCCTGGGTGTGGTTGAAGGAGGTGCTGTTGCCCTGGATCACCCAGGTCCGCCGGCCGCCGGGGAACGGCAGCCGGAACCCTGCCGGTGCCGCCGCGTACCGGGCCGGGTCGACGCTGCCCCGCAGCAGCAGGTAGGGGATCAGCCAGGCCAACCCCCACAGCACCGGCAGGACCACCGCCAGCACCACTGCCCAGGTCGGGTCCTCGGCGCCAGTCGGCAGCGCGAGCGCGACGACGGCCGCGACCAGCCCACCCAGCCCCAGCGCGTGGAACAGCCGGGGCACCACCGGCGGGCCGCACTTCACCAGTGCGAGGAAGGCGAGCCCGAGTCCGGAGACGAAGGACCACACCAGCAGGTAGGCAGCCAGGGCGTCGAAGCCGTCAGCCACGTCGTCGGGTGGTCCGTTGAGCAGCTGGACTCCGACCACCAGCGCCCAGACCAGCGCGACCATCCAGCCGGCCAGAGCAAGGAATGATGCCACCTGCATCGGCCAGGATCCGCTCAGCCCGCGGATCGCGATGATCAGGCAGGCCACCGCCACTGCGGCGAAAACCAGGGTAAGCGCGATCATGCCACCACCTCGTCGGCACCGGTGGGGTGCCGACGAGCGGCCGGTGCCGTCACCCAGTCCACGCCCGGGGCGAGGGCCGGTCAAGGCGCAGAATTGCGCGCCGTCCGGGCGTCCCGCTGCGTCCTGCATACGCTGGTGCCATGCGGGCAGGAAGCGCGATGACCACTCGACGACGCACCGGGACGGCGTTGCCCGGCCTGCTCCTGGCCGGCGTCCTTTCGTTGACCGGCTGTGGAAGCCCAGGAGTACCGATGACACCCTCCCCCCAGAACCCGACCCCCGCGCCGCCGGCCGGCACCCCGACCGGGTGGCCGTCTGGACGGCCACCGCTGCAGACCATGCCGCCGCTGCCGTCCGGCACCCCGGCAGCGGTCCCGCCACAGCACTGGCAGGCGATCCTCGACGACCTGGCGAAGCGGGAGGTGGAGGGGACCCCCACGCTCGTGTCGAGTGAGGCGGTCACCTGGCCCGACTCCTCGCTGGGGTGCCCCTCCCCCGGCGTGATGTACACCCAGGCCCTTGTCGATGGGCTGCGGGTGGTCGTCGAGGCGGACGGACGGCAGTTCGACTACCGGATCGGCGGGGGCGACCTCAAGCTCTGCCAGCGCTGAACGCACCGGTGCCCCCCTCACCGTGGCGAGGGGGCACCGGTTTCGGGCGGTTACTTGCCGGCGATCAGGACCGCTTCGCTGGCACCCGACTTGTTGTCGAGCACCACCGCCATCAGCCCCAGCGGCTGCTGTTCAGCCCACAGCGCGGGGTCGATGGCCGCAGCGACCGTCACCGGCTTCTTCTTCCACGTCGCCGGGAGTTCGGCGAACTGGCCGTCCTCGATGGCCTTGGCCCACGGGTCGTAGCTGGCCGAGCCGCTGAACTCGTCGGCGCCTGGGCCCTCCAGCGAGTAGCTCTTCACCGTGTAGCCGAAGCCGCCCGAGGTGGTGGTCACCCCCAGGTCGCCGGCGAACACCGGCAGCAGGATCGTGCTGCTGTCGGTCGGCGCGGTAGCCAGGAAGCCGCTGGCGTACACACCGGGCAGCAGCGCGCCGTCCTCGTCGAACTCCTGCAGGAACACCTCCGTGAGCCCGTTGAAGCTGCCGCTGCGGATCGCACCGGAGTCGAAGCTGAACACCAGCCAGTCCGGGGTGCCGTCCCGGTCGGTGTCTACCTCGACGTCGAACTCGTTGAGCACCGCGTTCGACCACCGGTCGTGGGCGTTCACGGCGAACACCAGCAATGCGTCGGTCGCGCTCACCGGGAACGACTGGACGCCTGCGGCGTTCAGGTCGAAACCACCGCCGGGGGTGTGCCGAGACACATCCCTGCGGTCCTTCAGACCCCAGGTGTAGAAGTCGGCGCCGGTATCGATGGCCCCGCGGTTGACCAGCTCCACGGTCGCCGAGGTCGCCGGGACGACCACCGGGGTCGGCTTCGGTGGCGTCGGCTTGGGCGGAGTCGGGGTCGGCTTGCGCGGATCCTTCTTCCCGCCGCGTCCGTTGTGGTCGGGCGCGGCCGGCTGCCCGGCCGGCGCCGCGGCCCCGGTGAGGGCCGGGGTTGGAGTCGGCTCCGTCGGGGTCGGGGTGGCCGACGGGGTGGCCGTCGGCATCACCTTGGTGGTGAGCGGGAACCAGCCGCGCAGCGCAGCGACCTTGGCCTGGGCCCGGGGCACCAGCAGGTACGGCACCCGCAGCACTCCGTCCTTGCCGGTCAGCACCACGTTGCCGGAGACCTGGTGGAAGGCGAACTGGTCGGCGGCCAGCGACGAGCCGAGCTGGCTCGCCTGCGCGGTCAGCGTGACCCGCACCCGGGCCGACTTGCCCGGCTTCACCCGCACCACAGACGGGCTGATGCTGATCCGGCCCGGACGCGACTGGGAGTCAGCCTCCGACGACAGCTTGTAGGTCACCGTCGACTTGCCCTTGTTCTTGATCACCAGGTGCTTGCTGGCCCGGAAGGTCCGGCTCGGCTCGGCGAAGCCGAAGGACAGCGACGCCTCCCGGTACCAGCCGTTGCTGGTCAGGTACGGGTCACCGGTCACCACCACCTTGGCGGCCACCGCCTGCGCGGTGTCGACCAGCCCGACGCCGCCACGCACCAGGCGCTGATCGGCCACCTTCTCCGGGTCTGCGGTGTTGATGATCGTCGCGGCGACTTCGGCGGCGTCCCACTTCGGGTGGGCCTCGACGACCAGCGCTGCGACGCCGGCGACGTGCGGGGCGGCCATCGAGGTGCCCGAGATGGTCGCAGCCCCGTTACCCGTGCCGACGCCGGTGGAGACTATCGAGACTCCCGGGGCCGCGACGTTGGGGCTGATCGCCGAGTCTCCGGTGCGCGGCCCGCCGGAGCTGAACGAGCCGTAGCCCTTGAACGCCGGGTTGGCCAGCGGCTGGTCGGTCAGCGTGACCGTTCCGCCGTCGGCGGCCACTACGGCGGCGCGGTCGGTGGATCGGACGCCGAGGAACGGGATCGTCACCACATAGGGTTCCCCGGTGTCGGGGTTGTTGGTGATGTCGCCCTCGAACGGCGGATAGTTGGCGTCGGTGTTGATCTGCAGCACCGCGGCCGCGCCGGCCTGCTGGCCGAAGATCGCCTTGGCAACCCTGGCGCACACCCCGCGGGTCGCGACCGCCAGCTGGTTGCCGCCGGCGACCACACCGTTGGCGGTGAACGCCTCCGCCGAGCAGCCGAGCGACTCATCCTCGTCGTCGGTGGCGGGGTCGTCCGCCAGGACCACGACGTTGAGCGCCCCGCCCGGCAGGGCCTCGTTGTTCGCCTTGATGGCTGCCAGCGAGGTGCCGGTGCTGAAGCTGAGCAGCGCGCCGGGGAAGGTGGCCGTGGAGTCGACTGCCGACACGGCTATCACGCCGTCGCCGACGCCGGGAGCCCCGGTGATGTAGGGGTTGGGGCCGGAGTTGCCGGCCGAGGTGATGACCACGACGCCGGCGCCGACCGCGTTGGTCGCGGCCACCGACGACGGGTCGTCGGCGCGTCCGAACGGCGAGCCGAGCGACATGTTGATGACGTCCATGTCGTTGGCTACCGCCCAGTCGATGGCCTCGGTGGTCACGTCAGTGCTGCCGTTGCAGCCGAACACCCGCAGCGCGTACAGGTCGACGCGGGGCGCGACGCCGGGCCCGATCCGGTAGTCCTGCGAAGCGGCAGAGGCGTCGTAGGGGCCGGGGTAGGTGGTGCCGTCGGACAGCACGCCGCTACCGCCCGTGGTGCCGGCGACATGGCTGCCGTGGCCGTCGCAGTCCAGCGGGTTGGGATCGGGGTGCGGGACCGGCTGGTAGGTATCGGACTCGGGGTCGGCGTTGTAGGAGTCGCCGACGAAGTCCCAGCCACCCTTCACCCTGGGCGCCGCCGGGCCGAACAGCGCCGGGTCGGCCGCCGAGGCCTCGGCGGCGCGAGCGGCCTGGTAGGCCTCCGGCGTGCCGGGTCCGCCGAAGTTGGCGTGGGTGTAGTCGATACCGGTGTCGATGACGGCGACCTTGATGCCCTCACCTGTGTAGCCGGTGTCCTGCCAGACCTGGGGCACCCCGAGGTAGGGCACCGACACCGAGTTGTCGAGGGTGTGCAGCCGGATCGCGTGGATCGCTGCCACCTCGGGCAGGTCGGCGACAGCGTTCAGCTGCGACCGGGCGATCTGCACCCGCATGCCGTTGTAGGCCGACCACATCTTGGCCTTCACCTTGCCGCCGCGGCTGGTGATGGTGCGCGCCACCTTGTCCTGGGACTTCTTCAGCTTGTCCCGCACCGCGCGCCGCTCACTGTCGGTGAGCTTGCGGCCGCGTTCGGCCTGCACGACCGCCACCGGGTCGCCGACCACCTCGACCATGACCTGGACGCTGGCGTCGCGGGCCAGGCTGTGCGGGCGAATCGCGGCTGCGATCTTGCCGGACGAGGGCGCCTTGGCGAACCTGTCGCTCGGGTCGTCGCCGGGAGCGGCGTACGCGTGTGTCGGGACGGCCAGGGCAAGGACGCCGGTCGCTATCAGGATTCTGCGGTACAAGGTGCTACCCAACCTTTCAGGAGGGGCCGATCCGGGGGGGTCCGGGCTCGGTAACCGCCCGAGGGGCGGGATTGACCGCAGGCTATGGGCCGGGTCCCCGGCCGGTCAACGGGTCAACCCCAGTCCTGACCCCGATCCTCACGGGCGGATTGAGACCCGCAGGCCCCGCACCGGTCCCCGGTGGGCCACAGTGGAGCCATGGCGAACTCGATGACGACCCGCCTGCGTTTCCTCGGCGGCGCCGGGACCGTGACCGGCTCGAAGTACCTGCTGGACGCCGGCGAACGCCGCGTCCTGATCGACGCCGGCCTGTTCCAGGGCGAGAAGCGGCTACGGGAACTGAACTGGGCACGGTTCGCCGTGCCCCCGGCCACGATCAGCGACGTGCTGATCACCCACGCCCACCTCGACCACGTCGGCTACCTTCCCGCGCTGGTGCGCGACGGCTTCGCAGGACGGGTGTGGGCCACCCCTGCGACGATCCGGCTGGCCGAGATCGTGCTGCGCGACTCCGCCTTCCTCAACGAGCGCGACGCCGAGCACGCCGCCGAGCGCGGCTACTCGCGGCACCGTCCGCCCCTGCCGCTCTACACCACTGCAGACGTGGAGGCCACCCTGCCGCTGCTGCGTGCGGTCGGGTACCACGACCCGCTCGACCTCGGCGACGGGATCCTCGCGCGCTACACCCCGGCCGGTCACATCCTCGGCTCGGCGAGCATACACGTCACCACCGGATCGTCGCAGGTGCTCTTCTCCGGCGATCTGGGACGCCACGAGCACCCCGTGCTGAGGGCCCGCGAGATCCCGCCCGGAGCCGACACCGTGCTGGTCGAGTCGACCTACGGCGACCGGGAGCACCCCGAGCCGGACACCGACCACGAGCCGTTCGCCGACCTGATTCGGCGCACCACCCGCCGCGGCGGCTCCGTCCTGGTGCCCGCGTTCGCCGTCGACCGCACCGAGGTGGTGCTGAAGACGCTGTCGGAGATGCAGTCCGACGGCCGCATCCCGCAGCTGCCGATCTTCGTCAACTCCCCGATGGCGCTGGCCGCCCTGGCCGTCTACCGTGACCCGCAGTTCCGCAGCGAGCTGCGTCCCGACCTCGACCCCGAGCACTTCATCGAGCTGCCCCAACTGCGCGAAGTGCGCTCGACCGAGGAGTCGATCCGGCTCAACGACCCGGCCCACCCCTGCATCATCATCGCCTCGTCGGGGATGGCCACCGGCGGCCGGGTGCTGCACCACCTCGAGCACATGCTGCCCGACCACCGCCACTCTGTGGTGCTGGTCGGCTACCAGGGCGAGGGGACCAGAGGCCGGGCCCTGGTGGAGGGCGCACGTCACCTGAAGATGCACGGCCGCTACGTGCCGGTCCGGGCCGAGGTGCTGCAGGACGATGAGTTCTCGGTCCACGCCGACCGCTCGGACCTGCTCGGCTGGCTGGACGCGCTCACCCCGGGCCCGCGCCGTGTGTTCGCCGTCCACGGCACCGACGAGGTCGCAGCCGGCTTCGCCGGGCGGGTCGGCGCCCAGCTTGGTGCGCCCGCCATCGTCCCAAGGCTGGGCGAGACCGTCCGCCTCGACTGAGGCCGCCGGGGACGCCGACGGGGACGGACCTGGCGTCCGTCCCCTTCGGCGTCCCGCAGCCTCAGTCGAGGCGGACGGTCTCGCCCAGCCTTGGGACGATGGCGGGCGCACCAAGCTGGGCGCCGACCCGCCCGGCGAAGCCGGCCGCGACCTCGTCGGTGCCGTGGACG
>JAEZGC010000335.1 GCA_023437345.1 Actinomycetes bacterium | reverse complement strand
TGTCGACTATAGCTGACACTCTGCGTCTCGCCAATGGTCGCGGAGGCCGTGACGGCTGGCGTCCCAGGTGTCACGCGGTGCCGCAGGCAGCTACTCGGAAGCGCTGCCGTCGCCGGCGTTCTTCTTGGTCTGCTTCTTCGTGGCCGACTTCTTGGCGGGTGGCTCCGGCCGGGCGAGGGCCGTCAGCCTCTTGGCGATCTCGGCGTCGCGCAGTTGGGTCTTGTGCAGGTAGATCATCGAGGCGTCGGGTGTGGCGTGGCCGAGGCGGGCCATGAGTTCGGGGACGGTCGCGCCGGCCTGGGCGGCCATGGTCGCTGCGAAGTGCCGCAGGTCGTGGAGCCGGAGGTCTTCGCGTCCGGCGATCAGGCGGGCGCGGTAGAACCAGCGGTAGACCACCGAGGCCCGCAGCGGCTCTCCGGTCTTCGGGCCGGGGAAGGCCAGGGCGGTGCGCTCCGGGCCGACGTGGGTGTCGAGGTGGTGCTGCACGGCCGGGACGATGTGCGGCGGGATCGTCACGGCACGCACCCCGCTCTCGGTCTTCGGACTGCCCACCAGAGCCTCTCCGGGCGCCCACACGACACCGCGGCGCACCCGCACGACCTCCGCTACCAGGTCGAAGTCGTTGCGCTGCAGGGCGGCGATCTCGCCGTACCTGAGCCCGAGCCAGCCGGCGAGCAGGACGAACAGCTTGAGGTGGTCGGGCATCTCCGCGACGATCGTCTCGAACTCGGCCAGCGTCGGCGGGTCGAACCGCTGGGGCTTGCGGACGATCCCCGCCTTGTTGTCGACGCAGGGGTTGGCGCTGACCAGCCCGAAGGCGGGTGACATCGCCTCGGTGAAGATCGCTCGCGTCAGGACGTAGGCCTTGGCGTTGCTCCGCTTGTGGGGGCCGAGCCGGGCGAACCATTCCTGGATCACTGCGGGTGTGATGTCGGCGATCGGCAGGTCGCCCAGCTTCGGGTAGATGTACCTGTCGAGCAGCTTGCGGTAGTCGAGCTGGGTGGACGCTCGCAGGCTGCGGCGGCCGAGGTAGTCCTCGGCGAAGTCCCGGAAGGTGGTCGATCGGGCGGCGGCCGCCGTCTTCTGCTGCCGGTCGCGCTCGGCGGGGCTCACCCACGGCACCCGGTCGACCAGGTGGTTCTCGACCAGCCGACGCTCTTCGCGGAGCCACACGCTTGCGGCGTCCTTGTCCTGGAAGGTCTGGGGTGCGACGTGGCGCACCAGGTCGGGCCCGACGTAGCTGGCCTGGAGCCGGCCACTGGCCAGCCGCCGGATCTTGCCCCAGCTTCTTCGTGACGCCATCTCGGCCCCGTTTCGCAGTCGTACCGGGGCCGGCAACGCGTCGGATCGTGCCCCAAACGTGCCCCAAGAGCCCGATTCCGTGCCCCAAACGTGCCCTTATCGTGCCCCAACGAGGACACGAGAGTCCACTAGTGACCACCCGTGCCGGGCGTGGGTGACCTGTGAGGCGACCTCAGAAACGCCAGTTGGCTAGGCGTTTTACCTAGCCAACTCGGAACTCAGATCCAGCGACCCCAGCAAGATTCGAACTTGCGACACAAGGTTTAGGAAACCTCTGCTCTATCCCCTGAGCTATGGGGCCACGCCCTGGCCGGCAGGGCGGGAACCAGCCTAGCGCGCCGCCGCGCGACCACTGTCCCGCGAGCGCTCGCGACTGAGGGCTCGCCCGGCAATGCCAACCGCGCCGGCCTGGGGAGAGAAACTTTCGGGGGCCTAACCGACGGCGAGAGGTATTGATGAGGGCGGTGAACCACTCGGGCGCTGCCCGGAAAGCCGTGCGAGTGCCGTAGACATCACCAGGACCTACTGTCCAGTCGTTCGACAATCAGTCTGGTTGGACGATCCAGTCGTCAGGGCGCGGAAAGCCCTTGCTTGGGCGTGCGATGCAGAGTCCCCCGGAGTGGGGACCGGGCGGCGGCGGCGACCACCTCCCTGACACAGTGGTCCGCTGCGGGCTGGATCAGCGATGAGGGCCGGGGACACTTCCCGGAAAAGAAGAGAAGTTCCTGCCCGGGGGGATGGGGCAGGAACCTCGCAATGAGTATGACATGAAACGCATCAAAGCGCTACACCCTTTTCGGGATTCTCTTTCCGCGTGTTGAGCTGCCGGAAAGAGGGCCGCCCGACGGCCCGGGGGACTACTGGCCGGCGGCCGCGGCGTGCGCCTTGAGTTCCTCGATGTCGAGCGCCTTGACCTGATCGATCACGCTCTCCAGCTGGCTCTTGTTGATCGCCCCGGCCTCGCGGAAGACGAGGTAGCCGGCCCGGAAGGCCATGATGGTCGGGATCGACTGGATCTCCAGGGCGCCGGCAAGTTCGCGTTGCTGGTCGGTGTCGACCTTGCCGAAGACGACGTCGGGGTACTGCTCTGAGGCGGCCTCGAAGGTGGGGCCGAACATCCGGCACGGGCCGCACCAGGCCGCCCAGAAGTCGACCAGGACTACGTCGTTGTTCTCTACCGTGGGCCCGAAGGTCTCGCGATTCAGCGCAACGGTTGCCATGGGGATCCTCTCCTCGGTTACACCCCAGACAACGCCCCGGGCAGCGTCAGGTATTCCCCCGGCGGCGTCAGGGCGTCGCGACGAAGATGTGGTCGGCCAGCGCTGAAGGCAGGACAGCCTGCCCCTGGCCAGCGAGGACCAACGAGCTCCCGCGCAGCTCTGCCTGGATCGGCAGCCCGGGACGGATCCCGGCATCCGAGATCAGCTTCAGTGCTTCCAGGTCGGCCTGCACCGCCTCGCTCAGCCGCTTGATGATGACCGTGTGGCTGCGCAGCCCGTCCCGCAGTCGGACGCTGAGCGGTTCCGCCCCGTCCAGGAATTCCTCCGCGGCCGGCTCCGCACCCAGCTCGTCCAGCGCGGGGATCGGATTGCCGTAGGGGGAGACTGTGGGTCCGCCGAGGATCGCCACCAGCCGCCGCTCGACGTCGGTGGAGATGACGTGCTCCCAGCGGCAGGCCTCGTCGTGGACGAGGTCCCACTCCAGGCCGATCACGTCGGTGAGCAGCCGCTCTGCCAGCCGGTGGCGTCGCATCACCCGGGTGGCAAGTTGCTCGCCGAGTGCGGTGAGGACGAGGTGACGGTCCTCGTGGAGGGTGACCAGGCCATCGCGCTCCATCCGGGCGACGGTCTGGGACACTGTCGGCCCGCTCTGCCGCAGCCGCTCCGCGATCCGCGCCCGAAGCGGTGGAATGCCCTCTTCACCAAGCTCGTAGATCGTGCGGAGGTACATCTCCGTCGTGTCGATGAGCTCGCTCATTCACCCTCCTTGTCGATGGGGCCAGACTATCCTCATGGCCACCCCCTCCTCAGGCG
>JAEZGC010000331.1 GCA_023437345.1 Actinomycetes bacterium | reverse complement strand
TCGCCGCCCCGGCCCGCGGCTCAGCGCAGGTGCATCGGGTGAACTGTGCGTTAGCTGTAGTGGACGGAATCGAGGTAGTCCGCGGGGGTCACCGATCCCGGTACCGGGCGGAGCCGGCGCCGCAGGTCACGCAGCAGGCTGCGCAGCCGTTCGGTGGGTCGGGTGGTGGTGTCGACGGTTGTCGGGACGCGGACCGTGGTGGTCTGCGTGGGCGGGGACAAGGTGGTGGTCATGGTCGGGTTTCGTTTCCTCTTGACGTGCTCGGATGACTTCGGTGCCGGCCGCGCGGGGCGCGGGCCAGGCGGGCGGTTGTCGAGGTTGCGGGTCGGCGGCTGCTCCAGCAGGTGCGTCGTCTGCGAACCTCGCGACGGTGCGAGAGTGGACATGGATGTTCCTTGGTTCGTGAGGGATTGCTGGGACGCGGGCGCAGCTGCGCCGGCGCCGTGGAAGCGTGCCGCTGCACGCTGCGAGGCGGAATTTCGGGTGGTGTCAGAATCGGAGGCGGCCCGAAAGTGGGCAGACTTCTCCTAGGACACGGTCAGCTGACCGCGGCGGCACCGAGGAAGGCGGCCGCCCGTCGACGGCTGACGGCAACGGTGCCGGTTGTGCACTGAATCATCATCACGGGGACCCCCCTTTCGTTCCTTGGGCCAGCCATAGAACTTATTGGCTCGGCAGGTTTCCCGTCAAGCGGATTCGGCCAGATTCTGCCGGCTTCTTTCCGCTGAATCGCGGAGACGGTTCGTCCACACTGGCGGACCGTTCCTCAGGGGGACGGTTCCCTCACACAAGGGGACGGTCCCCGCGACCGGGAACCGTCCCCGCGACGGGTGACAGCGCGATCGTCAGGTGGACGGCGGGATGTGGTGGTTGCCCCGGAAGATGTCTGACGGGTCGTAGAGCGCCTTGACGGTGCGCAGCCGATGCCACGTCGCTGCGTCCCAGAAGGTGCTGGCGTCCGCGGGTTCCTCGACGAAGTTCGGGTAGCTGGCTGACTGTTCCCCCGCGACGGCTGCCTTCACCGCGGCGAGCGCGGCCAGGGCTGGCGCTTCCGCCTCCGGTACTGGCACTACCGACGCGGCGTACAGGCAGAGTTCGCCGGCCAGCCGGTCCCGCGCGCCGCCGTCGGCAGCCGGACGCGCCAGCGCCCCGCCCACGTGCCGGCGCTGCGTCATCAGCACTGGCGAGCCCGGTGCGGCGACCAGGCCGACCAGCTCGTCGATGGCCGCCGGCGACAGCGTGTCGAACAGCGCGGTGGCGCTGCGGGTCGGCAACGGCTCGGCGGGATCCATCGCCAGCTCGGCGATCCCGGCCGGCGGCTGCATTCCGAACAGGTCCAGCTCCGGGCCGAGGGCGCGCAGCGGCGCCAGCAGCGTCCTGCCCTCGGCCTCAGCCCCCAGGTGGACCGCCATCACCGCGACTATCGACCGGCCCCGCAGCGGCTCGGGGATCTCCGGCAGCGGCGGGACGTGGATGATGCTGGCCCAGGTGGTGAGCTCGTCGGGGTAGCCGGGCAGCTGCGCCGTCCAGACCCGCAGCACCTCGGCTGAGCGTTCCGCGGGGAACACCATCATCCCGGCGTAGAGCGCGGCGACCGGGAAGACCATGAACTCCAGCGCGGTGACGATGCCGAAGTTGCCGTTGCCGCCGCGCAGCGCCCAGAACAGGTCGGCCTCGTGGACGGCGTCCGCGCGGACCAGGTGGCCTTCGGCGGTGACCACCTCGATGGCCGTGACCGCGTTGGCCTGCAGGCCGTACTTGCGGGCCAGCCAGCCGATCCCGCCGCCCAGCGAGTAGCCGACGACACCGACCAGCGGTGACGACCCGTGCAACGCGGCCAGGCCGTGCCCGGACAGCTGGGGTACCACCTCGCTCCACCGGACGCCCGCGCCGACCCGCACCCGGCGGGCGGCGGCGTCGATGGTGACTCCGGTCAGGCGGGAGGTGTTGACGATCATGGTGTCGGCGAGGTCGCCGAGCGGGCCGGCGTTGTGGCCGGTGGCCTGCGCCGTGACGCGCCAGCCGCGGGCACGGGCCAGTCCGACAGCGGCGACTACCTGCTGCTCGTCGGACGGCAGCGCTATCGCCGCGGGTCGCTGGTCGACCAGCAGGTTGAAGGTGGCGCGGTGCTCGTCCCACCCGGGATCGCCGGGCAGCAGGACTGTGGCAACCGCTGGGTCGAGTCGGTCGTCGACGAGGGTCATCGTGGGGTCCTTTCGCTTCGATGTACCCTCAGGCTCGTCGCAGCGAGCCTCGCCGGGCATCGGTGGGCGACCCCAACCCGCACCCCAAGGTTTGTGGGCCGACCCCAATCCGCTCAGCCGGCGGCCAGCATCGGGGCCAGCTCGGCCCGCGACCGGATGCCCAGCTTGCGGTAGGCGCTGGACAGGTGGACCTCGACTGTCTTGGGGGTGACGAACAGGTCCTGGGCGATGTCGCGGTTGGCGCGTCCGGAGGCGGCCAGGTCGACCACCCGCCGCTCGCTTGGGGTGAGCGAGTCGAGGCCGCTGATCGCGTCCCGGCGGGGACGCACGCCGGCCGCCTGCAGTTCGGCCCGGACCCGGGCGGCCAGCGGTGCCACCCCGCAGGCGCCGGCCAGGTCGAGGGCGCGCAGCAGCGGTTCCCTGGCCTCGGCAGGACGCCGGGCGCGGCGCAGCGCGGCGCCGTACGACTCCAGCGCCTGGGCGAACTCGAGCTTGTGGGTGGACAGTTCCAGCACTTCGACCGCCTCGCGCAGGTAGGCCAGGCCTTCCGCTCCGCCGGTCAGCACGCCGACTGCCCGCAGGCTGCGTCCGAGGTGGACGCGGGCACCGAACTGCCGGTTGACGGCCAGGTCCTCGTGGGCCAGGGCGAGCGCCTCGTCGCGGCGTCCGAGCCGGGCCAGGGCTGCGGCGCGGGCCACCCGCCACCACAGCCGGCCGCAGTCGGCCCCGGCAGCGGCCCGCTCGGCCATCAGGTCGGTCAGCGGCAGCACCTCCTCGGCCCTGCCCAGCCCGAGCAGCAGCGACGCCCGGGCCGCCGTCCACCAGCCCGTGGTGTTCTCGCCGGGGTCGGTGGCGCCGATCTCGTCGAGCAGAGCCGTGGCCTCGTCGAGTTCGCCGCGTTCGAACAGCAGCGAGGCGAGGAAGCAGCGTGCGGTGACCAGGGCCTGGTTGTTGTAGCCCCACACCGTGTAGCCCTCGATCGCCTCGCGCAGCAGCTCCTCGCCGGCGGCAAGGTCGCCGTGCAGGTATTTGGCGTAGCCGAACCACATGTTGACGGCGGCGGCGGTGAACAGCGACCCGTGCCGGTGGGCGTCTGCCAGCGCCGCCTCGTAGATCGGGAGCACCTCGGGCCGGTCGCAGAACAGGACGGCGGTGATCGCGGCGAACCAGATCAGGTTGGGGTCGGCGACCCGAACCTGGCCGCCCTCCAGTGCCCGCAGCGCGAGCGCCGCTGCCTCGTCGGCGGTGCCGTCGGCGCAGACCGCCTGCCAGGCCGCCATCGCGAGCAGTTGGGCGGCGCCGGGGGCGGTGGGGTCGAGGCTGCGGTACTGGCTGAGTTCTGCCAGCCGGGTCAGGTCGCCGCCGCCGAAGTAGCCGGTCATGTACTCCAGCGCGAGCAGCCCGTTCCGCTGGTCGGCCAGGTCGGGCGGCAGGTCGTCGATGGCACGGCGGGCGAACGCCGACGCCTCCTCGGCCGAGGCGGTGAACAGCAGCAGCCGGCCGAGCAGCGCGGCGGTCGCGGCCCGCGGCTCGGGGTCGGTGAGCAGGTGGTACGCCTCGGTCAGGTGGGGGACGGGGTCCCGGCCGCTGGTGCGCGACTCGGCGCTGCCGAGTTCGAACAGCAGTTGGCCGCGCTGGGGGGTGTCGGGAAGTTCGTCGAGGGCGCGGCGCAGGTAGGCGGCGGCGCTCTCGGGCGCGCCGGCCCGCAGCGCGGTGGCGGCGGTGGCCCGCAGCAGGTCGACGGCCCAGGCCCTGCCTTAGGGCGGGCTGAGCAGCAGCTGGGCAGCGACCCGCTCGTGGGACGCGCCGAGGTCGCGCAGCAGCTCGGCTGCCCTGGCGTGCCGGCGGCCGCGCTCGGCGGGGGCTATAACGTGGTAGATGGCGTCGCGCACCAGCGGGTGGACGAAGGCCAGCGGCAGTCCGTGGGCCAGGATCTCGGCGGCGGCGAGCTCCCGCACCGCCTCGGCGGCGGCCGGTTCCGGGACGTCGGCGAGCCGGGCGACCGCGGTCAGGTCGGCGCCGTCGTTGAGCAGCGCTACAGCTTCGGCGGCCACGGTGGCGGTGGCGTCCAGCCGGCTGAGCCGCAGCAGCACGGTCCGCGACACCGCGCGGGGCCCGATCTGGCGGACCCGGTCGGCGTGCCCGGCGTCGGGGGTGACGGCTTCGGAGCGCAGCGCCGGCAGCAGCTGGGTGAGCAGCAGCGGGCTGCCGCCGGTGGCGTCCAGGCAGGTCTGCAGGAACACCGCGTCGGGCGGGGTGCCGAGTTCGTCGGCGATGATCCGGCTGAGCGCGTCGCCGGTCAGCGGCCCGGGCCGCAGCGTGGTGACCGACGGGTCGTGCCGCAGGGCGCCGAGCAGCAGCGGGTCGACACCGGGTTCGCCGTCGCGCGTCCCGGCGACCAGCAGCACCGGCTGGCCCTCGAGCCGCCGGGCGAGGTACTCAAGGAAGCGCAGCGACGGCCTGTCGCACCACTGCAGGTCGTCGACGCTGAGCACCACCGGGGTGTCCTCGGCCAGGTTGAGCACCAGCCAGTACAGCCCGTGCAGGGTGGCGAAGCTGGCGTCCCCGACGGCCTGGTCGAGGTCACCGAAGACGGCGGCGGCGGGCGCGGCCGCGTCGCGCAGCAGCCGGGTGCGGGCCTGCGGGGTGGCGAGCTCGGCTTCGAACAGCTGCCTGACGACGCCGAACGCGAAGTCACGCTCCAGTTCGCTGCCGCGGGCGGACAAGACGGTGGCGGTGTTGCGGGCGGTGCGGCGGAACTCGGCCAGCAGCCGGCTCTTGCCGATCCCCGCCGGGCCCTCGACGGTCACCAGGGAGCCGTCTCCGGCGGCGGCCGCCGCCAGCTTGCCCTCGAGTTCGGCAAGCTCGCCGACCCGCTCGAACAGTCCCTCCACGGCCAAGGATGCTAGCCCCGGCGCCGCGGTGCGTCTGTGGGCAATTTGGCTCGGACCCGGTCCCCCGTCCGGGCTACCCCACGGGGTGGGGGGCGGGCGCCGGAGGCGGCGCCCTCTCCCGCCCGGCGACGATGGGGCTTAGGCTGCACGCTGTCGGGAGGGAGCTGCCATGGATGTGGAGATCGCCGAGGAACGAATTGTGGTGCTGGCCGACCGGTTCAGCATGGACCTGGCCGAGGGTCGCGCCTGGGCCAAGCGGGCCGACGCCTTCGGCGCGGTGGCCAAGCTCGGCGGGCTGTTGAACCGTTCGGGCGCCGACGACTACGAGTGCATCTACCGGGAGCGCCGGCTGCAGCCGTTCTGGCGGCTGCACGCGGTGGGGGTGACTGCCTACGAGCGGTCGCGCAGCTACACGGTCGCGGTCGGTCCCGCTGTCCGCAGCGTCCAGGTCGCCGGGGAGACGATCACCGCCGAGCAGGGCCAACTGCGGATCCAGGGGCTGGAGTCGTGCCGGGAGGAGACCTCACGGGAGTTCCTCTTCGACGGGCTGACCCGGACGCAGAACCCGGCGCTGGCCGGCTACCTGAAGTTCCCGGGCTCGCCCACCGACGCGGCGGCGCTGGCGGAGGCGGCGCTGGCCGGCACCGTGGTTGTGCCGCCGGAGAACAAGGCGTCGATGCTGGTGCGCGAGGTGGTGTCGGCTGCCATCGGCAAGGTGGACGCCGACCGCGTCCTCGAGGAGCGGGTCAGTGTCGACGTGGTCGACCTGGTCTACCGGCCGGTGTACGCCTTCCGTTACCGGCGGGCCGGCAAGGAGGCGGTGCTGGAGTTCGACGGGCTGACCGGCGACGTGCGTCCTGACGGCTCGACCTTCGAGCAGCACCTGGGCAAGGTGCTGGAGCCGAAGTTCCTGCTGGACGTCGGTGTCGAGGCGGTGAACATGTTCGTGCCGGGCACCCAGCTGGTGCGGATGGTCGTCGAACACGGCGCGAAGCAGTTCTCCCAACAGCGCCGCGACGGCTGAGGTCAGGCCCGGCGGGCGCGGGCCCGTCCTTCGATGACCTGCTGGCACAGCAGGACGGTCTGCGGCAGCAGGTCGACGCCCAGGGCCCGGGCCTGCTGGCTGAGCTGCAACACGTAGCGCTCGACGGCCGGCCGGTTGCCTGCGGCGTGCTCGGTGCGGATCCTTGCGCACATCAGCAGCTCGTCCTGCGGGCTCACCAGCAGGGCGCGGTCGATGGCCCAGCGGGCCAGGTCGAGGTCGCCGCCGTCCAGCGCCCGGTCGACCAGCACGAGCCCGGCGTCCCGCAGTAGCGCCGCGGCGTCGCTACGCAATGCTTCGGCCCAGAACCACTGCCCCGGCGCGGCGTCGGCCAGGATGGCGCCGCGCACCAGCTCGAGGGCGGCCACCAGGCCGGCGTCACCGACCCGGTTCACCCCCGGCCCGGTGAGCAGCCGCAGGCGGCCCAGGTCGGAGCCCACGTCGGGATGCAGCCGGATCCGCCCGCTGTAGGCGTCGGGCAGGTAGTGCTCGCCCGACGGGTCGTCGCCCAGCCAGCTGCGCAACCGGCTGAGGTTGGAACGTCGGGTGGTCTCGGCGATGCCCAACCCGGCGGCCATCTGCGAGGCGGTCCGGCCGGGGTACTCGAGCAGCCAGCTGGCCAACTCGATCAGCTGCAGCCGCGACCGGACCGGCTCCGGGCCGGCGGCGCCGGTGAGGTCGACCGGCCCGAGCAGCAGCAGGGTGGGATGCTCACGCTCCCGCGGGCGCAGGCTGACTATCTCCACATCGTCCTCACTGGGGTGGGCGCGGGCGGGCAGGGGGCGAAGGTTGGTCTCGTCGGTCGCCGGCCACCACGGCGCGGGTTCGGTGTCGGTGGATTCGGCCACCCGGTAGAGCGACTCGACCGCGGCACGGGTGCCCTCGGGAATGGCATGGGCGGACAGCACGGCAGGGTCGGCGAGGCTGGTGCTGTCGGCCAGCCTGCCGGACGGGCGCAGCGGGTCGCCGAACAGGGACCACGAGGCGTCAGCGGGGTCGGCGGAGCACAGCACAGCCGCCAGTCCGAGCCGGGAGCCGGACAGCAGCTGATCGACCTCGTCCTGCAGGTCGTCGGGCAGCGGGTCGTGGAAGACGTAGACCTCGGGAGCCACAGCGTCGGCCCGGTCCGGGTCGGCCCGCAGCAGCCGCAGGTCGAGACCGGCCAGGGCCCTGGTGCGTTCCTGGTGCCGGCGCCGCAGCCGGGACAGGGCTGCAGCCGGATCGGGCAGCCAGGTCACGGCCTCCCCGCCGGCGGTGCGCGCCAGCGCGCCGTCTCGACCCACGACGACGAGGGTGAGCTCGGTGGCCCACGGGGCGCAGGCGAGCTCGACGGCCAGCGAGGCGAGGCTGGCCAGCTGCAGTTCGCGGGAGTCGGCGGCCACCCCCAGGACGCCGGGCCGCTCGACGTCGACCAGCACGATCTCGCCCGCCGCGGCGGTGCCGAGGCTGACCAGCGCGGGATAGGCGCACGGGTGGTCTGCGGCGGCGGCCAACGCCGGGTGGCCGGTGTCGAGGTCGACCAGCCAGGCGGTCTTGTCACCACCGAATCCCGCCGGGGGCTCACCTGCCGGCTCGGCCCACTGGAACAGCAGCCGGTCGGCGGTGACGGTGACCTGGGCCAGCGCCGGCAGGGGTTGCCCGAGCCGGTGGTGGTGACGGCCGATCGTGCGCAGGGCCGCGTCCAGGGTGCCGGTGTGATCGGGCAGCTGGCGCCGTCCGAGGGCGGAGTGGAAGCGCGCGAGATCGTCGGACGGGTGCGCGTACCGGCGGCCGGGCTGGCGCACCCGGGACTGCAGCAGGCGGCGCGCCTGCCAGCCGCCGAAAAGCCCGGCCGCGGCCATCGCCGACAACCCGCCGAGCAGCAGGATGTCCGCGGTGTCCGGCGCCGACTGGTCGGCGGGCCCGGCGTCGGTGGGGGACGGCTCGGCGGACCCGGGCTCGGCGGGCTCGGGGTCCGCAGGCGCAGTCGGGGCGCCGCTGGCCGGGACCGGAACTGCCGGTGGTGGCGTGGCCGGCTCCTCGTCACCCGATGGGACCGCACCGGGCGTAGGCGACGCCGCCGTGGGCTCGGCTGTCGCGCCACCCGGCGGTGGTGGATCGCCGGACGAGCCGTCCGGGCCGGCGTCGCTC
>JAEZGC010000290.1 GCA_023437345.1 Actinomycetes bacterium | reverse complement strand
AGTCCTCGACCGCGCCGTCCAGCGGCACAGTCCTCGTCTTGCCGACCGACACCCCCAGCGGGACCCCCGCGGCCAGGTTCCCGCGGGCGATGCCGGCCCGGCGCAGCGTCTGCGCCAGCGCCGCGGCACCGTGGTTGTTGAACCCCATCCGGTTGACCAGCCCGCGGCTGTCCGGCAGCCGGAACACCCTGGGCCGGTCGTTGCCGGGCTGTGGCTGGGCGGTCACCGTGCCCAGCTCGGCGAAACCGAAGCCGAGCGCCGCCCAGGCTCTGGCCGCCAGCCCGTCCTTGTCCATCCCGGCCGCCAGCCCCACCCGGTTCGGGAACGTGATCCCGGCCAGCTCGGTGGGACGCCCGGCGCCGGCGGCCACCAGCGCGAGCGCCCGGCGCAGCACCGGGGAGGCGCCGACCCTGCCGAGGATCGCGATCAGCTGTTCGTGGATCGCCTCCGGGTCACCGCCGTGGGAGGCGAACAGCAGCGGCCGCAGCAGACCGGTGTAGCCGCCGTCCAGCAGCCGCGCCGGCAGCGCCATGTCAGCGCTGCGCCAGTTCGGCGTGGACGGCGGCGCTCCACGACTGCAGCGAGCGCACCCCCACGTCACGGCGCTGCAACGCCTCGATCCCCTGGACGCAGGCCGACAGGCCCTGCACGGTGGTGATGCACGGCACGTCGGCCAGGATCGCCGCCGACCGGATCTCCCAGCCGTCGCGGCGCGGCGAGCCGTCGCGCGAGGTGCCGTGCGGGGTGTTGAAGATCAGGTCGATGTCGCCGGCAAGGATCGCCTCGACCACCGTCGGCTCACCGTCGGGCCCGCGGCCCTGGGAGTGCTTCCTGATGATCGTCACCTCGACGTCGTTGCGCCGCAACACCTGCGCGGTGCCGGCGGTGGCCAGCACCGTGAACCCCATGTCGGCGAGCTTCTTGATCGGGAAGATGGCGTGCCGCTTGTCCCGGTTGGCCACCGAGACGAAGACGGTGCCCGCGGTGGGCAGCTCGCCATAGGAGCCGGCCTGGCTCTTGGCGAAGGCTGTGCCGAAGCTCTGGTCGAGCCCCATCACCTCGCCGGTCGACTTCATCTCCGGCCCGAGCAGGGTGTCGACCCAGGTGCCGTCGCTGGTGCGGAACCTGTTGAAGGGCATCACGGCTTCCTTGACGGCGATCGGCGCCGCTTCGATGGTGGCGGTGCCGTCCATCCCGCGCCGCAGCAGGCCGGCCTCGCGAAGGTCGGCTATCGACTCCCCCAGCGAGATCCGCGCGGCGGCCTTCGCCAGCGGCGTCGCGGTCGCCTTCGACACGAACGGGACCGTGCGGGAGGCGCGCGGGTTCGCCTCGAGGACATGCAGGACGTCGCCCAGCAGCGCGAACTGGATGTTCAGCAGGCCCCGCACCCCCACGCCGCCGGCGATCAGCTCGGTGGCGCGCCGGATCAGGTCGATCACCTCACTGCCCAGGGTGATCGGCGGCAGCGAGCAGGCCGAGTCGCCGGAGTGGATGCCGGCCTCCTCGATGTGCTCCATCACCCCGCCCAGGTACAGCTCGGTGCCGTCGTACAGCGCGTCGACATCGATCTCGATCGCGTCGTCGAGGAACTTGTCGACCATCACCGGGTGGGCGGGGGTGATGTCGGTGGCCCGCTCGATGTAGGACGCCAGCGACGCGTCGTCGTAGACGATCTCCATGCCGCGACCGCCCAGCACGTAGCTGGGCCGCACCAGCACCGGGTAGCCGATCGAGTGGGCGATCTCGAGCGCCTGGTCGGCGGATTCGGCCATCCCGTAGGCGGGCGCGGTCAGGCCGGCGTCGGCCAGCAGGCGTCCGAAGGCGCCGCGCTCCTCGGCCAGGTGAATCGCCTCCGGCGGGGTGCCGACTATCGGCACCCCGGCGTCCTTCAGGCCCTGGGCGAGCTTCAGCGGGGTCTGCCCGCCGAGCTGGACTATCACCCCGGCCACCGGACCGACCTGCGTCTCGGCGTGGTAGACCTCGAGCACGTCCTCGAGGGTGAGCGGCTCGAAGTACAGCCGGTCTGACGTGTCGTAGTCGGTGGAGACCGTCTCGGGATTGCAGTTGACCATCACCGTCTCGTAGCCGGCCTCGCGCAGCGCGAGGGTGGCGTGCACGCACGAGTAGTCGAACTCGATCCCCTGCCCGATCCGGTTCGGCCCGCTGCCGAGGATGAGCACGGCCGGCTTGCTGCGCGGCTCGACCTCGGTCTCCTCGTCGTAGCTGGAGTAGTGGTACGGCGTCCGGGCGGCGAACTCGGCGGCGCAGGTGTCGACAGTCTTGTAGACCGGACGGATCCCGAGCGCCCACCGAAGCCCGCGCACCACCGCCGGCGGGAGGTTGCGCAGCCGTCCGATCTGCTCGTCGGAGATGCCGTGCCGCTTGGCCAGCCGCAGCAGCCGCTCGTCCAGCGCGTCGGCCCGCCGGACCAGCTCGGCGACGTCATGGACCAGCAGGATCTGGTCGAGGAACCACGGGTCGATCCCGGTGGCGCGGTGCACCTGGTCGACTGTGGCGCCCGCCCTGAAGGCAGTCATCACCTGCTTCAGCCTGCCGTCGTGCGGGCGGGCGATGGCCGCCAGCAGGTCGGGCAGTTCCTGGCTGATCTCGCCGGTGAAGTCGAACCCCGCCTTGTCGTCCTCGAGCGAGCGCAGCGCCTTGCCGAGCGCCTCGGTGAAGTTGCGGCCGATCGCCATCGCCTCGCCGACGCTCTTCATGTGGGTGGTGAGGGTGGCGTCGGCGGTCGGGAACTTCTCGAAGGCGAACCGCGGGATCTTCACCACCACGTAGTCGAGGGTCGGCTCGAAGGACGCCGGGGTCTCGGCGGTGATGTCGTTGGGAATCTCGTCGAGGGTGTAGCCGACGGCCACCTTCGCAGCGATCTTGGCGATCGGGAAGCCGGTGGCCTTGGACGCCAGCGCGGAGGACCGCGAAACCCGGGGATTCATCTCGATCACGATGATCCGGCCGGTCTCGGGGTGGACGGCGAACTGGATGTTGCAGCCCCCGGTGTCCACCCCGACGGCGCGGATCACCGCGATCCCGACGTCGCGCAGGTCCTGGTACTCCCGGTCGGTGAGCGTCATCGCCGGCGCCACGGTGACCGAGTCACCGGTGTGGACGCCCATCGGGTCGAAGTTCTCGATCGAGCAGACGATGACCACGTTGTCGACGCGGTCACGCATCACCTCGAGCTCGTACTCCTTCCAGCCCAGCACCGACTCCTCGATGAGCACCTCGGTCACCGGGGAGGCGGCAAGACCGGTACCGGCGATCCGGCGCAGTTCCGCCTCGTCATGGGCGAACCCCGAGCCGACCCCGCCCATCGTGAAGGACGGACGCACGACCACCGGGTAGCCGAGGTCGCCGGCGGCAGCGACCACCTCGTCGAGGGTGTGGCAGATCGCCGACCGGGCGACCCCGACCTCGATGCCGGGCAGGTCGAGCCCTGTCACTATCTTCTTGAACCGCTCCCGGTCCTCACCGGCCTGGATGGCATCGACAGAGGCGCCGATCAGCTCCACCCCGTAACGTTCCAGCACCCCCGACTCGTGCAGCGCCACCGCGGCGTTCAGCGCGGTCTGGCCGCCCAGGGTGGCCAGCAGCGCGTCAGGGCGTTCCGCAGCTATCACCTTCTCCAGGTAGTCGGGCAGGATCGGCTCGATGTAGGTGGCGTCGGCGAACTCGGGGTCGGTCATGATGGTCGCGGGGTTGGAGTTGACCAGGACTACCCGGAACCCCTCCTCGCGCAGCACCCGGCAGGCCTGGGTGCCTGAGTAGTCGAACTCGCAGGCCTGCCCGATCACAATCGGGCCGGACCCGATCACGAGGATCGAGGAGATGTCGGTCCGTCGTGGCATCAGCCGTCCTTGCGGGTCTGGTTGCGGCGCTGCATCACGTCGATGAAGCGGTCGAAGAGGTAGGCCGAGTCGTGCGGGCCGGCGGCCGCCTCGGGGTGGTACTGGACCGAGAAGCTCAGCAGGTCGCCCTCCGGAGAGCGCAGTTCCAGGCCTTCCACCACGTCGTCGTTGAGGCAGATGTGGGACACCCTGACGTCGCCCCAGCGGGTGGGCGTGGCGGCGTCCAGCGGGGCGTCTACCGCGAAGCCGTGGTTCTGGGCGGTGATCTCCACCTTGCGGGTGGTCAGGTCCATCACCGGCTGGTTGATGCCGCGGTGGCCGTACTTCAGCTTGTAGGTGCCCAGGCCGAGGGCGCGCCCGAAGATCTGGTTGCCGAAGCAGATCCCGAAGTAGGGCAGGCCGGCGTCCAGCACCTGCTGCAGCAGTCCGATCTCGTGCCGGGCTGCCGCCGGGTCACCCGGCCCGTTGGAGAAGAAGACCCCGTCCGGCTCGAGCGCCTGGATGCCGGCCAGGTCGGTATGGGCCGGCAGGACGTGCACCTCGATGCCGCGCTCTGCCATCCGCTGCGGCGACATGTCCTTGATGCCCAGGTCGACGGCGGCGACGGTGAACCGCTTCTCCCCCACCGCCGGCACGACATGGGCCTGCGGGGTGGTGACGTCGGCGACAAGGTTCGCGCCGTGCATGGACGGGGTGCGCAGCACCCGCTCGAGCAGGCGCTGGGGATCGAGTTCCTCGGTGGAGATGCCCACCCGCATCGCGCCGCGCTCGCGCAGGTGGCGGGTGAGCGCGCGGGTGTCGACCTCGGCGATGCCGACCACCCCCTGGTTGCGCAGTTCCTCGTCCAGGGAGCGGTTGGACCGCCAGTTCGAGCGGACCCGCGACAGGTCGCGGATCACGTAGCCGGCCACCCAGATCCGCCGCGACTCGTCGTCCTCGTCGTTCCAGCCGGTATTGCCGACGTGGGGGGCGGTGGCGACCACCACCTGCCGGTGGTAGCTGGGATCGGTCAGGGTCTCCTGGTAGCCCGACATGGCGGTGGAGAAGACCGCCTCGCCGAAGGCCTCGCCGGCCGCGCCGAAGGAGACGCCGCGAAAGGAACGACCGTCCTCCAGCACGAGGAGGGCGTCGACCAGCGGGCGCGCGTACAGGCTGCTTGGCATTGGGTTTCCCTTCCGGGCGGCGACTCTACCAAAGCAGTTCGAGCCGTCCGGGCGGACCCCCGCTGGCTAGACTGCCCGGCGTGACGCCGCCCGCCAACCCACGTCTCCGGCTGCCTTTGGGGCCGCTCGCGGCGGTCGCGCTGGTAGTGGTGACAGCGGTCGCGGTGGTGGTGGCCGGCGGCTTCGACCGCCGCACCGCACCCACGCTTCCCGTGCCTGCCGGAACCGAGCTGGACGCCGGGAACCTCGTCTTCCGGCTCGACTCGGCCACCGCGCAACTGCGCACCGAGGCGATCGGCGACCCCTGGCAGGTGGTGGTCAGCGGCAGCATCCGCAACCCCCACCAGGAGTCGCTGGCGCCGCTGTCGGGTGACTACGGCAACGTCGTGGGGATCGACCGGGCGAGCGACCAGTTCGTCGTCGATCCGCGCTACGGCCTGGGCGCCGTCGACCCCGCTGCGCCCTGGCTCAACCGCCGGGAGGTGGTGCCGCCAGTCGACAGGTGGCTCGACCTGCAGGTCACCTTCAGCTTCGCTGACGGGTTCGAACCGGGTGACACGTTCGAGGTCGGGCTGGTGCCGATGGAGTTCACCGCGAACACCATTCTCGGGCTGAGCGACGAGCCGGCCTGGAACCCCGACTCCTTCGCCAGGCCGTGGACGGTGACCGTCCCGCTCACCCGGCTGCCGGACACCGACTACTGAACCCGGCCCGCCAGCAACAGCGCGTCCTGCCCGCTCGAGACGAGCAGCCCGTGCACCTCGCCGACGGCGGTCCGAGGGATCTCGAAGAGCACCTCGGCGGTCCCCTCCGGGCGTCCGTCGCACCCGGCGGACGCCTGCTCGTCGGTCGGGGTGTGGAACCCCGACGTCCACTCCCTGCCCTGGCCGGCCAGCCTCACCGTGCAGAACACCTCTCCTCCGGCGGCCCGGTACTCGAAGGTCGCCAGCACGAAGACGGCGCCAGGGACCGGTTCTCGGGCGGAGCCTCCCGACGGCACCGCATCGACAGCCACCAAGTCGCGCAGCCGCCACTGCGCGCCTCCCGCGGTCCCCGTGTCGCCCGCGGCCACCGGCACCGGGGTGGCCACGGCGCTGACCGTGGACCTCAGCAGCCAGAGCGCGGAGAGCGCGAGGGCACACGCCAGGCCCGCGGCGAGCACGAGGCGGGAGTCGCGCAGGAACGTGGTGAGCCGGCTCATGGCGCCTGCTCGGATCCGGTGGCGTCGTAGCTGACCGACCCGGCCGGGGTCAGTTCCGGCAGTCGCACCTCGCCCACCGCCGACCCGTTGCTGATCGCCACCGTCGGGGTCAGCCGCAGCACGACACCCGCGGACAGGTCCGCCGGGTCGACCTCGAAGGCGAGGTCGCGGCGGCTGGTGAATCCGGGCCGGCTGCGCAGGCTGGACGCCTCCCAGGGGCGGTAGATGCGACGGCCGGCCTGGAGCTCTGCTGTCACGGCGGTACCGTCACGCTCCTGCCCAATGCTGACAGTCACCACCACGAAGGCGAGGTCGCTGGTGACGCCGGCGTCGCCCGACTCGACAAGCGAACTCCCCGCGCGCGGGTCGGTGACCGTCGCGGTCATCCCGAGGAGCTGGATCGGCTGCCCAGGCTCGGCGGTGACGATCCGGGTCGGGTGGCGATCCAGGGCCAGGCTCGACAGCGCGACGGCGATGCAGATCGCACCGATCACCACCGCCTGCCGGCCTTGTCCGTCCTGCCGCGGCTGCGCAACCCGCGCCTGGCCGGCCCGCGCCGCGGTCACGGCGAGCAGCGCGAACTTGGCAGTGAGTACCAGCACCTGCGACACCAGCCCGAGGAACGGAAGCGTCTGCACGGCGGCCGCGCCGAGGAACGGGCCGAGACCGACGATCACGGTGTCGGTGGCCAGGTCGCCGGCCCAGTCCAGCGCGATGAAGGCGAGCACGAAGCCGCCCAGCAGCGGCCAGCCCGCCCCGGCCAGGAACCGCACTGCGTGCCACAGCGGCAGGTACTTGTCGTCGAAGTCGCCCGCGAGGGCTTCTCGCCCCAACCGGCCGGCGGCGCCCAACCGCCCCTCCCGGGGGCGGTCCGCCGCGAGCCGGGACCCGGCAACCACAGCCGTGAGCGCGAGCCAGGCCAGCGGCTGGGAGAGCAGGTCCCAGACCAACGGCCACGCCGACTCGACGACGAACTGCCAGGCGTCAGCGACGGCGGGCGGCAGGCTGAGCCAGCCGGTCAGGGTGTCCACCACTGCGTCCCACCAGCCGGCGACCTGCCGGCCGTCCAGCCACAGCCAGAACTGCTCGACCAGCCGGAAGGCACTCAGCAGCAGCAACAGGCCGAAGACTGCCTCGACCAGGGCGGCGACCAGGCCGAGCCAGGTGTGCCCGGTCCGCTCGGCAACCGATTCGAGAACCCGGCGCAGGATGAACAGGCCGACCACGCTCGCTGCCACGGTGAGCGCCGCCGCAGCCGACGCCGCCGGGTTCAGTGCGGTGAGGAACTCGCTGCCACCGAAGAGGCTGAACCGCTGACCGATCACCACGACGACGTCGCGGGCGTAGCTGTCGACCATGCCGAAGGCGGCGAAGATTGCGAGGAAGGGCAGCACAGTGGTCGACAGCAGTCGCTGCGGGGTGGCCGCGGCCGGGTCGCCGTCCGATACGGCCCCGGCCCGGACCACCGCCAGCCGCAGCGCGGCCACCGTGGCGGCCAACTGCACCACCACACCGACGGCGAGGCAGCCGAGCACCAGCCAGGGCCACTGGCGTGCCACCTCCGACCCGGCCAGCACCGCAGCGTAGTAGCCTGCCCAGCCGACCAGCGCGAAGCCGGCCAGCCACGGCAGCAGCCGCCACCACAGCGCGAAGCCCCGGGTGAGCAACCCGGTGAACTCCTCGCCGAGCGCCCGGACGGTTCCCACCATGGGCCGAAACCTATCCGGCGGCGGGTCCAGCCGCCTGCCGGGCGACGATGCCGCGCAGCAGCCCGTTGAGGAAGCTGGGCGACTCGTCGGTGGACAGTTCCTCGGCCAGCGCGACGCACTCGGCGACGGCGACGTTGGGGGCGATGTCGGTGTGCAGGATCTCGAACCCGGCGATCCGGGCGAGGTTGCGGTCCACCCGCGGCATCCGGTCCAGCGTCCAGCCGGCGGCCAGCCCCGTGGTGATGGCGTCGTCGATTGTGGCCTGGTAGGCCACCACACCCTCGACGAGCTCGGTGGTGAACTCACGCACCGGTGGCTCGGCGAGGTCGGTGTGCGCCTGCAGGATGGTCAGCGGCTCCGCCTGCCGCAGGTCGGCCTCGAAAAGGACGTCGAGCGCCCGCTTGCGGGCCTTGGTGCGCGCCGAGCCGCGCTTGGCGGCCAGAGCGGTCATCTAGACCCGGCCAAGGTAGCTGCCGTCACGGGTGTCGACCTTCACCTTTTCGCCGGTGCTGATGAACAGCGGCACCTGGATCTGCAGCCCCGTCTCGACGGTGGCCGGCTTGGTGCCGCCGGTGCTGCGGTCACCCTGCAGGCCCGGCTCGGTGTAGGTGATGACCAGTTCGACCGAGGACGGCAGGTCGAGGTACAGCGGGTTGCCCTCATGCAGCGCCACGGTGGCGGTCGCGTTCTCGAGCAGGTAGTCCTTGGCGTTGCCGACCACGGCCTCCGACAGGGTCAGCTGGTCGTAGGTGGTGGTGTCCATGAACACGTAGGCGTCACCGTCGTGGTAGAGGTACTGCATCTCGCGACGGTCGACGTTGGCGGTGTCGACCTTGGTGTCGGAGTTGAAGGTCCGGTCCACCACCTTGCCCGACAGCACGTGCTTGAGCTTGGTGCGCACCACGGTGTTGCCCTTGCCCGGCTTGTGGTGCTGGAACCAGACCACGCTCCACAGCTGCCCGTCCAGGTCGAGCACCATGCCATTCTTCAGATCGTTGGTGGAGACCACGTCCGTCCGCCCCTCGCTTGTTCACTCGGCTTTGCGACCAGACAGTCTATGGCGTGGCCGCGGCGGGACGCACATCGCGGCCCGGACGCCGCCGCTCAGCCGGGTCCGGCGATCGCCCGGAAGGCGTCGTGGAGGGTGACTTCGGGCGGATCGGCCACCATGGACGGCCGCGCCAGGCCGCGCAACAGCACGAACCTCAGGCTGTGGCCCCTTGCCTTCTTGTCGAGCGCGATGGCGGCCCGCAGGTCGGGCCAGGCAGCGCCGTCGTAGCGCACCGGCAGCCCGGCGGCGTGCAGCACCTCGCGATGCCGGGCGACCAGGTCCGCGTCGACCAGGTCGAGGCGCCGGGCCAGTTCCGCCGCGAACACCATGCCCACGCTGACCGCCTGGCCGTGCCGCCAGCCGAAGTGCTGGTGGCGTTCGATGGCATGGCCGAGGGTGTGGCCGTAGTTGAGTGCCTCCCGCCCGATGTCGGTACCGTCACCGGTGCGTTCCCGCAGGTCTGCCGACACCACGGCGGCCTTGACCGCTACCGCCCGCCGGATCAGGCCTGCCTGCCGCTCGGTGGGCTGGATCGCTGCCTGCGGGTCCGCCTCGAAGCCGGCCAGGATCTCCGGGTCGGCGATGAACCCGCACTTGAGGATCTCGGCGAGCCCGGAGCGCAGTTCCACCTCGGGCAGGGTGGCGAGGAAGTCGAGGTCGGCGAGCACCGTGAACGGCTCATGGAAGGCGCCGACCAGGTTCTTGCCGGCCGGCAGGTTGATGCCCGTCTTGCCGCCGACTGCCGCGTCCACCATGGCAAGGACCGTGGTGGGCAGCGCTATGTAGCGCACCCCGCGCAGCCAGGTGGCGGCAACGAAGCCGGCCAGGTCGGTGGTGGCGCCGCCACCCAGGCCGAGCACCGCGTCCGACCGTGTGAAGCCGGCCCCGGCCAGCGACTCCCAGCAGTGCTGCAGGACGGCTGCGGTCTTGGCGCCCTCCGCCTCGGGGACCCCGATCAGGCGCACCTCCTGGTCGAGCCCGTCGGCGATCCGGGATGCCAGCGGGGCCAGCGAGGTCGGGTGGATGATCGCCACCCGTTCGACGCCGTCGAGGTACTCGGGCAGCAACGCTGACACCGCGTGGCCGATCAACACCTGGTACGGCTGCTCGGCGAGCACGTCAACGGGTTCCCAGGTCGTCATGCGATCCCCTCCCAAGCCTGCGCCACGGCATCAGCGGCACCGGCGACGTCAAGCCGGTCGGTGTCGAGCCGGAGGGTGGCGACCGCTGCGTACCACGGTTCGCGCTCGCGCAGCAGTGCCTCCAGCCGGCTCCGTACCGCGATGAGGGTCTCCATACCCAGCGCAGCCATACCGAGTCTCCGGCCGGCCTGCCCGGCCGAGACCTGCAGCCACAGCACGTTCCGGCCGGCCAGCGCGTCGCGCACCGCCGCCTGCGCGACAGCGGCACTGCCGAGGGCGACGACGCCCGGCTCGGCGAGCCCGGCCAGGCAGGCGGCCGTCTCGGTGGCCGCGATCTGCGCGGTAGGCAGGCTGGCCCACGCCTCGGGCAGGCTCAGGCCCAGGTCGGCCTCCAGCCGGGTGTCGGTGTCGGTGAAGCCGGCGCCCACCCGCTCGGCCACCAGGCGGCCCACGGTGGTCTTGCCGGCCGCCGGGGCACCGACCAGCACGAGTTGCCGCACTGTCACCACAGGCGCTTCTCGGCCAGCCGCGCCAGGTAACCGTCCAGGTTTCGCCGGGTCTCGGCCACCGAGTCCCCACCGAACTTCTCCAGCACCGCTTCGGCCAGCACCAGCGTCACCATTGCCTCGGCAACCACCCCTGCGGCGGGGACCGCGCACACGTCGGAGCGCTGGTGGTGCGCGGCGGCGGCCTCCCCGGTGGTCACGTCCACCGTGCGCAGCGCGCGCGGGATGGTGGCGATCGGCTTCATGGCTGCCCGCACCCGCAGCGGCTCGCCGTTGCTCATCCCGCCCTCGGTGCCACCGGACCGGTTGGAGGGCCGGCTCACCCTGCCCTGCCCGGGCAGCATCTCGTCGTGGGCCAGCGAGCCGCGGATGCCGGCCAGGGCGAAGCCGTCGCCGACCTCGACCCCCTTGATCGCCTGGATCCCCATCAGCGCGGCGGCCAGCCGGGCGTCCAGGCGACGGTCCCACTGCACGTGGGAACCCAGGCCGGGCGGCAGGCCGTACGCCAGCACCTCGACCACACCGCCGAGGGTGTCGCCCTCCTTGCGGGCGAGTTCGATCTCGTCCTGCATCCGGGCGCTGGCGGCCGGGTCGAAACAGCGCACGGGGTCGGCGTCCACCACCGCCAGGTCGTCGGGGTGCGGCAGCGCTGCCGACTCGCTGACGACGCCACCGAGCGCAACGACGTGGCTCAGCACCTGGATGCCGGCGGCCTGGGCGAGGAAGTTGGCCGCCACCTTGCCGATCGCCACCCGGGCTGCGGTCTCCCGGGCGGAGGCGCGCTCAAGGATCGGTCTTGCCTCGTCGAAGTCGTACTTCTGCATCCCGGCCAGGTCGGCGTGCCCGGGTCGCGGTCGGGTGAGCGCAGCGCCGCGCGCCAGGCTCTCCAACTCCTCAGCCGGCACCGGGTCGGGTGCCATCACCGTCTCCCACTTGGGCCACTCCGAGTTTCCGACCATGATCGCCACCGGAGACCCCAGGGTGCGGCCGTGCCGGATCCCGGCCAGCAGGGTGACCTCGTCGGCCTCGAACTTCATCCGGGCGCCTCGTCCGGTCCCCAGCCGCCGCCGGGCCAGTGCCTGTGAGATCTCGTCGCTGGTGACCGCCACGTGCGCCGGGATGCCCTCCAGCGTGGCGACCAGCGCGCGCCCGTGGGACTCGCCGGCAGTGAGGAAGCGGAGCATGGCGGTCAGTCTGCCATGCCTGCGATCAGCACTTCTCCCGGTTCTCGTCGCTGGCCCTGCACCACTCGTTGAGCTTGCGCCGGCTCGCGTTGTGGCCGTCAAGGGTCTCGTTGAACTCGGTCTCGCCGGTGTCGAGGTTGACCGCCACGAAGAACAGCCAGTCGCCGTCGTCGGGGTTGATCGCGGCCTCGAGGGACTTGCGACCCGGCGAACTGATCGGCCCCGGCGGCAGGCCCTTCTTGAGGTAGGTGTTGTAAGGCGAGTCGATCTGGCGCTGCTCGGCGCTGGTGAACACCTTGCCCGACTCGTTGACTATGTAGTGGATGGTGGAGTCCATCTCCAGCCGCATGCCCTGCTCGAGACGGTTGTAGATCACCCGGGCAACCTTCGGCCGGTCCTCGTCGCGCCGCACCTCGCGCTCGATGATGCTGGCGATCACCAGCGCCTGATAGGCGTTGACGTCGTTACGCTTGGCGTCGGCCTCGAAGTCGAGGTCCTTGGTGACCTGCTTGAACTGGTCGGTGGTCAGCTTGATCACCGACTTGGCGGTCGGCTCGCCGGGCAGTTCGTAGGTGTCGGGGAAGAGGAAGCCCTCGGCCGAGTTCTTCGCCCACTTCGGCAGGCCGAGCTTCTTCCAGTCCTTGAGGACCTTGGTGAACTCCTTCTCGGCGATCTCGGTCGCCCTGGCCATCTGCTTGACCTGCGTGCTCAGCCGCTGGCCCTCGGTGAGCGTCATCCGCGACTTGATGATGTTGCCCGGGTCGAGCAGCATCGACAGCGCAAGCTTGGCCGGGATCTGGGTCTTGAGGCGGTAGCGGCCGGCCTGGATCTTCTTGGAGTCGGCGTTGGCGGCCGCCTCCTCGTCGAATGCCTTGGCGGCCTTGATGACGTCGTGCTCGACCAGCAGGTCCGCGATCGCCGACAGCGTGGTGCCCTTGGCGATGGTCACCTCGACCGGCGCGACTCCTTCGCCTATGTAGTCGTCGGCGGTGCGGAACTGCAGCCAGGCGTCCTGCACCCGGTCCGAGACCAGGACGACCCCGGTGACCAGGACACCGACGCTGAGCAGGACGGCGAACGCGCTGCGCACCCGGAGCCACATCTCACGGCCGCTGAGCTTGCCGGTCTCCTGGTCGCGCAGGTTGCGGGTCAGCCAGCGCATCGACTCCTCGCCCTCCCTTGTGATCGTGGCGTCTGCGGGCCAAGACTACTCGAACCGGTGGCCGCACCCGCGCGGACCGGCCGTCTCAGCCGCACTTGGCACGGTTGGCGTCACTCGCACGGCACCACGCCTGGAGCTCCGCGACGGCCTCCTGGTGCTGGGCGTAGGTGTCGCTGAACCGGGTCTCGCCGGTGTCGAGGTCGACCGCCACGAAGTAGAGCCAGTCGCCCTCTGCCGGGTCGATGGCCGAGGCCAGCGCCGCCTCGCCGGGTGAGGCGATCGGGCCCGGGGGCAGGCCCTTGTGCTTGTAGGTGTTGTACGGCGAGTCGCTGGCGCGGTCCTGCGCCGAGGTCCACACCGAGCCACGGTCGCCGGTGGCGAAGTGGACCGTGGAGTCCATCTGAAGGGGCATGTCCTGGTCGAGCCGGTTGTAGATCACCCGGGCCACCTTCGGACGGTCCTCGGCGCGGGCCACCTCACGCTCGACGATGCTGGCGATGGTGAGCGCCTCGAGGGGTGTCACCGACTGCGCCGCGGCCCCGGCGGCGAAGTCGAGCTCGTCGGTCACCTGCTGGAATCGTGTCGTGGCGAGCTGGATCATCGCGGCTGCCTCGACGGGTTCGGGGAGTTCATAGGTGTCGGGGAACAGCACGCCCTCGGGGTTGTCGCCGGCCCACTCCGGAAGCCCGAGCGGCTCCGGGTCGGCGAGCAACTCCTCGAACGCCGACCCCGGCAGGCCGCTCGCGGCCGCCATCGCCTCGACGTGGTCGGCCAGCCAGCCGCCCTCGCGCAACCGGAAGGTGTTCCGCTGCACATTGGCCGGGTCGAGCAGCATCTCGATGGCGGTGCGGGCCGGGATCTGGGTGCGGAGCCGGTAGGTGCCGGCCTGGATGGTGGCGGCCTCGGGCACCTCGCCGGCCGCCCTGACGAAGGCGGTGGCCGAGGCGACGACGTCCGCCTCGGTAAGCAACTCGCCGATCCGGGTGAGGCTCGACCCCGCCGGGATGGTGACCACCACCTCGTCCCCGCCCGGGCCCGGGTAGTCGGCGACCTGGAACCAGCCGCCGACCGCATCGCGGGCGAACACCCAGGCCACGCCGGCCCCGCCGATCACCACGACCAGGGACACCAGGAGGGCCAGCCAGCCGCGCACCCGCCCCCGGCGGTCGGGGCGCTCCTCGTCCGGTTCGAGGACGCGGCGAGGGGCTGTCATCTGAGTTCTCCTGGGGGCCGGCCGGTAGCGCGCTCCTGATCGAGCGCACCCTCCAAGATAGCCACCGCGGCCGCCTGGTCGATCACCCGGCGCTGCCGGCGGGTGGTGCGGCCGGCCTGCTCGAGGCGGCGGGCGGCTGCCGCGGTGCTGAGCCGCTCATCCACCA
>JAEZGC010000264.1 GCA_023437345.1 Actinomycetes bacterium | reverse complement strand
CCCGGACCCCGCCCCCCGCCCCCCCCCCCCCCCCCCCGGGGGGGGGGGTCCAGCGGAGGCGGTAAGCGCTTGCGGGCCAACGTCGGTCGGTGAACTTTCGATAGAGTTTCGATCCCTCCGCTGACGTTTCAACCGTTGCCATGAGCGGAAAGGGTTGCCTACCCTGAGCGCGATCGGGCCGATCATGCGCGCAAAGGAGCAGGCAAATGAGGCACGGCTGGCGAAAGTTCCTGAGCGGGCTTACCGCGATCTCCCTGGCCGCCGGCGGCGCAATCGCCTCGCTCACGATGGCCGCGGCTCCCGCCCACGCCGCCGACGTGGTTGTGGTCGCCAGCGACTTCGAGGACGGCTTCGCGCCGTGGACGGGCCGCGGATCCGCGCAGCTGTCGCTGTCGGACGACGCCCGTACCGGCAGCCAGGCGCTGCTGGTGAGCAACCGCTCCGAAGGCTGGCACGGGCCGCAGCTGGACGTCTCGACGCTGTTCACCGCAGGGGAGTACCACGTCACAGGATGGGTGAAGCTGCCGGCCGGCGCCGCAGCCACCCAGCTGAACTTCGGGGTCAACCAGCCCAACACCACCGGTGAGGACGGCTGGAACGAGTACCCCTGGGTGGGCAGCCGGCTCGACGTCACCGCTGACGCCTGGGTGCAGCTCGACGGCTACTACACCGTCAACGCCCAGAACCCGCCGACGGTGCTGTACATCGAGTCCGCGAGCGCCGACGCGGAATTCCTCGTCGATGACATCGAGATCACTGCGCCCGAGCCGGAACCCGACTACCTGACCGTGCTCAGCAGCGACTTCGAGGGCGAATCGACAGCCCCATGGACGCCGCGGGGTCCGGCTTCCCTCACCCTGGTGCCCGACGCACACAGCGGCGCGCAGGCGCTCCAGGTCAGTGGGCGCACCGACACGTGGAACGGTGCCAGGGTGGCCGCCGAGGACGTGTTCACCGCCGGCAACGTCGCCTACAGCATCTCCGCCTGGGTGAAGCTCGCCGCCGGGCAGGAGCCCGCCGAGGTGAACTTCGGGGTCAACCAGCCCAACGCGACCGGCGAGGACGGCTGGAACCAGTACCCGTGGGTGACCAACCGCGTCGCCGTGACCGACGCCGCATGGGTGCAGCTGATCGGCAGCTTCACCCCGGACGCTGACAACCCGCCCGTCGAGTTGTACGTCGAGGCGTCCACGACCGCGACGCTGCTGGTCGACGACGTCCTGATCACCGCCCCGCGCCCCGGCGGCGACGGCCCGCCACCCGGGACCGTCCTGATCGACACCGACTTCGAGAGATCCACCCTGCAGGGCTGGGTGCCTCGGCTGCCGGACGCCACCGCACCGACGCTCGCGCTGGTCGAGGACGGTGCCGACGGCACCGCGCACTCCGCGCAGGTGTCCGACCGTGACAACGACGGCGACGGGATGCAGTTCGACGTGTCCGGGGTCGCCGGGCTGGGCGGCACGACGCTCGAGTTTGAGGCCTGGCTGCGATTCGCGGACGGGGAGGACCCCGGCGAGGCCACCCTCTCGGCGCGCACCGTCCGCGACGGCTCCGAGACATTCAGCAACCTTGCCTCCCTGACCGGGCTGCGCAACGACGGCTGGACGCGGGTCGGCGGGCAGTTCACCATGCCGGCCTTCGACACCGCGGCCGAGCTGTACTTCGAGACGCTGTACCAGAGCGGGAACACGTCCACCTTCCGGGTCGACCAGGTGAGGGTGTGGGTCCCCGAACCGCCGGTGGTGCAGACCGACCTCGAGCCGCTCAAGAACACCGTCGACTTCCCGCTCGGGGTGGCGATCGACAGCCGGGAGACGACAGGCAACCCGGCAGTCCTGGTCAACCACCACTTCAACCAGATCACCGCCGAGAACCACATGAAGGTGGAGGCCTGGTACGACGCCGACCGCAACTTCCGGACCCATCCGGAGGCGCTCACGCTGCTCGACTTCGCGCAGGCGAACAACCTGCGGCTCTACGGGCATGTGCTGCTGTGGCACTCCCAGACCCCTGACTGGTTCTTCACCGACGACACCGGGCGCCAACTCGAGAACAACGACGCTGACCGCGCGTTCCTGCGCGACCGGCTCGCCACCCATATCGACAACATCGCCAGGGACCTCTCCGACCGGTACGGCCTGTTCGGGTCGGCGACCAACCCGCTGGTGGCCTGGGATGTGGTCAACGAGGTCGTCTCCGACTCCGCGCAGGACGACGGACTGCGCCGCAGCGCCTGGTACGCCGTGTTCGGCGAGGACTACATCCCGCTCGCCTTCGAGTTGGCCGACGCCGCGTTCAACCAGACCTACGCCGTCCCCGACAGCGAGGTCGAGCGCCCGGTGGCGCTGTTCATCAACGACTACAACACCGAGCAGGGCCTCAAGCAGGACCAGTACTTCGCGCTGGTGCAGCGGCTGCTGGCAGCCGGGGTGCCGGTGGACGGTGTCGGGCACCAGTTCCACGTCAGCCTGACCACCCCGGTCAGTTCGCTGCAGGCCGCGCTGGACCGGTTCGCACCGCTGGACGTGGTGCAGGCGGTCACCGAGCTCGACGTCACGATCGGGACGCCGGTGACGACCGCGAACCTGGTGCGCCAGGGCCACTACTACCGTGACGCGTTCCGGGTGTTCCGGCAGCACCAGGCCGCCGAGGGCGACCTGTTCTCGGTCACGCTGTGGGGGCTCACCGACAACCGGTCGTGGCGCTCGGCGCAGGCCCCGCTGCTGTTCGACGCGGGCCTGCAGGCCAAGCCTGCCTACTTCGGTGCCGTCGACTCTGACGACCTGCCGCCGCTGCAGGTGGCGGCCAACGTGTTCGGCGGGGACGTCCCGCTGGCCACCGCGGCTGACTCGGTGGCGTGGCGCAACCTGCCCGCCCAGCAGCTCACCAACGAGTCGGGCAGCTTCATCCCGCGCTGGAGCGCCGACCACCTCACCCTGCTGGTGACGGTGGCCGCCGACTCCTCCGATGCCGTGGAGATCGACTACGCGGGCACCACCTACCGGGTGGGCTCCGACGGCACCGCCGTCGTGCCGGTGGCGGTCTTCGACGATGCCGCCGGCTGGCGGGCCGCCGTGCAGCTGCCGCACAGCGAGGTCGTCAGCGGCGGCTCGGCGCAGCTCGACGTGCGGGTGCTGGCCGGCGCGACGGTGGTCGGGGCGTGGAACTCGCCGGGTGCCACCGGGACGCTGAACTTCCTCGAGGACCTGTCCACGGTCGACGTCGCCGCGGCCCCGGCCGTGCCGGTGATCGACGGCGCCATCGATGACGCCTGGCAGGCGGCGAGCAGCGTCCACACCTCCCGGACCGTGGAGGGCAACGCGGCCGGCGCGACAGCCGACGTCCGGACGCTGTGGGCCGACGACACCCTCTACGTGCTGTACGAGGTGAGCGACCCCGAGCTTGACGTGTCGGGCAGCGACCCGTGGGTGCAGGACTCGGTCGAGCTGTTCATCGACGCCGGCAACGCCAAGAACGGCGGCTACCGCGACGCCGACGCGCAGCTGCGGATCAGCGCCACCAACGTCCGCTCCTTCGGCACCGGCGACCAGGCGGCGCAGGACGCCCGGCTGACCAGTGCCACCGCGGAGGTGGACGGCGGGTACGTGGTCGAACTGGCAGTGACCCTGCTCGGCCAGGGCGGCGCCGACACCTTCCAGGGTCTCGACTTCCAGGTCAACGACGGACGCGGCGGCACCCGCTACTCGGTGCACACCTGGGCCGAACCCACCGGAACCGGCTACCAGACGACAGCGCGGTGGGGCGTCGGGCACCTCCTGCCGGCGCCGGCCCCCGAGCCGGTACCGCCGGCCGAGGCCGACCTGGTCGACAGCGCCCGCGGCGGCGTCCAGGCCCCGCCGACCGCCCGGCAGGGGGAGTGGGTGGAGCTCGTCGTGGGCACCGCCCCCGCCAGCCAGGCCGTGCACGTGTGGCTGTTCTCCGAGCCGGTGTACCTGCTCGGCGGGGTGGTCTCGCCGCAGGGCACGCTCAGCGTCCAGATCCCCGTCGACGCGGCGGTCGGCCCGCACAAGATCGCGGTCACCGACCTGCTCGGTGAGCTGGTCGGCTGGGACGACATAGCGATCGGCGCCCCCGGCGACGCGGCGGTCAACCTTGCCCCGCCGACGATCAAGGGCAAGCCGATGGTCGGTGCCACGGTGAAGGCGGACAACGGCAGCTGGGCCGCCAAGCCGAAGGTGAAGCTGAAGTACGCCTACCAGTGGAACCTGGACGGGGTACCGATCCGCAAGGCCACCAAGTCGTCCTACCGGATCGCCGCCGGCGACCTCGGCAAGCAGCTGACGGTGACCGTCACGGTGTCCGCCAAGGGTCTCGACCCGGTGTCGGCCACGTCGGCGCCGGTGACGGTGCTGGCCAAGCCGATCATCAACAAGGCCAAGCCGAAGGTGCTCGGGGTGCCGCTGTCCGGCCTGCCGGTGGTCGCCTACCGGGGCAGGTGGGACCCGGCCAACGCCAAGCTCAGCTTCCAGTGGCTGGTGGACGGGAGCGCCGTTCCCGGCGCGACCTCGCACCTGTACCGGGTCAGGTCCGCTGACGTGGGCAAGCGACTGGCGGTGCGGGTGACCGCCAAGGCCGCCGGCCACGAGTCGCTGGCGGTCACCTCGGCGTCGGTGAAGGTGGTCGGGCTGAAGAAGCGGTGACTACCTGCTGAACCTCGGCACCGGTCCGGCCCACCGTCGCAGGGCCGGACCGGTGCCCGGGGTCAGGCCGGCGGCTGAGCTGTGTAGAAGGCAGTCGTGCGCTCGCCCGCCGCGCTGGCGGTCTCCGGTTCCTCGCCGCCGGCCACCGCGGCCGCCACCCAACGGGTGCTACTTCCGGTGATGAATCTCCGCGCCTGCTCTCCTGCGCCCCATGCCTCCACATCGGCGGGGCGCCCGGTGTCGCCGGTGGCCAGATAGCCGGCCAGGCCCAGCAGCCCGAGGTCCCAGCCGACGCCGAGCGCGCCGGGGCCGTAGGTGTCCCAGAACCCCGCGTCGCCCTCGCCGGAGTGGATCAGCCGCAGCCGGGCGCTGTGCTCGTCCACCGGTTCGACCCTGACGTCGATGAGGCTGGCGGGCTCACCCATCACCCAGGTGGCGGTGAACCGTGAGGGCGGCTCGCAGGTCTGCACCACCCCGCCGGCATTGCCCTCGACCTGGTAGCTGCCGCCCAGCCGGAGGTCACCGTGCACCGGTGCGAACCAGCGCGCCAGTCGTTCGGCGGTCGTGACCGCGTCCCACAGGTCGGCGGCGTCGGTGGGGTAGACCTGGCTGATCTCAAGGGTCGAGGTCACTGTGGACTCACCTCGCCGGCTGGTGACCGAGCGCGACACGCTGTCGAGCTGGCCGGCGACGAGGTGCTCGGGAAGGTCGTTGGTCATGGTTCCTCCTTCTGTCGCCGGGCACGCTTGCCGCGGCGTATTTCGGTGTCGAGGGCGGCCAGGCGCGGCTCCCAGAAGCTGCGGAACCCGGCGAGCCAGACGTCGACTTCGCGGAGCGGTTCGGGGTTGACCGAGTAGAGCCGCCGGGTGCCGGACGGCCGCACCTGCGCCAGGCCGCTCTCCCGCAGCACCCGCAGGTGCTGGGAGACCGCGGGTTGGCTGATGCCGAACTCGCGCTGCACGACCTCGGCCAGGGCGCCGGCGCTGGTCTCGCCGTCGGCGAGCAACTCGAGCAGCCGGCGGCGAACCGGGTCGCCGAGGATGTCGAGGGCGTGCATGGCAGCAATCGTTGCGTCTCAACTTATATAAGTCAAGACGTATGGACGGTTCAGGTCAGGCGCAGCGCCACCGGCGTACCTGCTTCCACCGTGCGCGACACCGTGCACAACCGGGCACCGGACTGCTCCAGCGCTGCGGGGAGCCGCAGCCGGGCGGCGTCCCCGTCCTGGCCGGCCGGGAAGGTGACCGTGAAGGCGATGTCAATGTCGCCCAGCACGTTGCCGCCGCCGGCGTCCCTGCCCTTGACCCCGCCGGCGCGGACGGTGAACTCCACCGGCTCGGCCCGGCGGGCGGTGATGCTGTCGACGTCGATGGCCGAGCAGCCGGCGATCGCGGCCAGCAGCAGTTCGACAGGGCTGAACGAACCCGGGTCGCTGCCCGACATCGTGATCTCGGCGCCGCGGGCGTTGCGGGCGCGGAACACGCCGGCGGCGTCGCGGGTGACGGTGACCTCGGTGCGGACTGGCGGCTGCTCGGTCATGGAACTCCTTGCCTGGGGACTTCCCGCAGCCTACCGGCGCCGGATTGGTGACGGCCCGGCCGGGGTGGGACGATGGCGGCGATGCGGCTCGACCACCTGATCCCCGACGCCGGTGCCGGCGACCCCGATGCGCTCTACGAGGCGTTCGTCGGCTGGGCCGGCGCCGACGGCCTGACGCTGTACCCGCACCAGGACGAGGCGGTCATCGACATCCTCACCGGGGCGAACACGGTGATCACCACGCCCACCGGATCGGGCAAGACCCTGATCGCGACCGCCGCCCACTTCGCCTGCCTGGCCGGGGGCGGCCGGAGCTACTACACGGCGCCGATCAAGGCGCTGGTCAGCGAGAAATTCTTCGCGCTGTGCGACATCTTCGGCGCGGACAAGGTCGGCATGGTCACCGGCGACGCGGCGGTGAACCCCGACGCCCCGATCGTGTGCTGCACCGCCGAGATTCTTGCCAACCTCGCGCTGCGGGAGGGCAGGGCAGCGGCGGTCGACCAGGTGGTGATGGACGAGTTCCACTTCATCGCCGACCGCGACCGCGGCTGGGCCTGGCAGGTGGCGCTGGTGGAACTGCCGCAGGCGCAGTTCGTCATCATGTCGGCCACCCTCGGCGACGTCACCGGCCTGGCCGGTGACCTCGGCCGGCGGACCGGCCGGGCGACCAGTGTGATCGGCGGCGCCGTCCGGCCGGTGCCGCTGGAGTACTCCTGGTCGACCCGGCCCGTCCAGGAGACCATCGAGCTGCTGCTGCGCGACCAGCGGGCGCCGGTCTACCTGGTGCACCCCACCCAGGCCGCCGCCGTCGAGCGCGCCCAGGCCCTGCTCAGCTCGGGGCTGGCGGACCGCTCGCAGCGTCGCGAGCTCGTCGAGGCGATGCGCGGCTTCCGGTTCGCCGGCGGCTTCGGCCAGACCCTCGCCAAGCTGCTGAACTCGGGCATCGCCGTCCACCACGCCGGCATGCTCCCGCGCTACCGCCGGCTCGTGGAGACCCTGGCGCAGCGCGGCCTGCTGTCCGTGATCTGCGGCACCGACACCCTCGGGGTCGGCATCAACGTGCCGATCCGGACCGTGGTGTTCGCCAGCCTGTCGAAGTTCGACGGACGCCGGCAGCGGATCCTGCGGGCGCGCGAGTTCCACCAGATCGCCGGCCGCGCCGGCCGGCCCGGCTTCGACACCATCGGCTATGTAGTCGGGCAGGCCGCCGACCACGTCGTGGAGAACGAGAAGGCGCTGGCCAAGGCCGGCAACGACCCGAAGAAGCGTCGCCAGGTGCAGCGCAAGAAGGCTCCCGAGGGGTTCGTGAACTACACCGAAGAGACCTTCGCAAGGCTGGCCGCCGCCGACCCGGAGCCGCTGGTCGCCCGGATGCGGATCACCCACGCCCTGCTGCTCAACCTGCTGCAGCGCGACCAGGACACCGCCCAGGCGGTGAAGGACCTGATCGACTCCTGCACGCCCGAGCCCGCCGGACGCCGGCGGCTGTACCGCCGCGCCCTGCAACTGGGGCGGTCCCTGCTGTCGGCAGGGGTGGTCACCAGGCTGCCCGAGCCGACCCCCGGCGGCCGGCGGTACGCCCTGCACGTCGACCTGCAGCACGACTTCGCGCTCAACCAGCCGCTCAGCGCCTTCGCGCTGGCCGCCGTCGAGCTGCTCGACCGCACCTCGCCCAGCTACGCGCTGGACGTCATCAGCGTCATCGAGGCGACCCTTGAGGACCCGCGGGCGATCCTTGCCCAGCAGCTGGCACGCGCCAAGGGTGAGCTGCTGGCCGAGCTGAAGGCCGACGGTGTCGAGTACGAGGAGCGGCGGGAGCTGCTCGACGAGGTGACCTGGCCCCGTCCGCTCGCCGACCTGCTGGAATACGCCCACCAGGTGATGGTGGCCGGTCACCCGTGGCTGGCCGAGACGCCGGTCTCACCCAAGTCGGTGGTCCGCGACATGGCCGAGCGGTCGATGACCTTCGGCGAGTACGTGGCCTTCTACAAGGTGCAACGCAGCGAGGGGCTGGTGCTGCGCTACCTGTCGGACGCCTACCGGGCGCTGCGCCAGACGGTGCCCGAGGCCGCTCGCACCGAGGAGCTTGAGGACCTGATCCAGTGGCTGGGGGAGGTGACCCGGCTCACCGACTCGTCGCTGCTGGACGAGTGGTCGCGGCTCACCCGGCTCGCAGGCTCGCCCGAGGCTGACGAGGCCCCGCCGCCGAGCCGGGCGGTCACCGGCAATCCCCGCGCCTTCCGGGTGCTGGTCCGCAACGCGCTGTTCCGGCGCGTCGAGCTGGCCGCCGCCGACGACATCGAGGCGCTGCTCGCGCTGGACGCCACCGACCCCGGCCGCACCATGAGCTTCACCGAGTGGGACGCCGGCCTCGAGGCCTACTACGCGGAGCACGACGA